>VBJE01000203.1:980-5274 GCA_005879675.1 Chloroflexota bacterium | reverse complement strand
AGGAGCGGACGCGCTCGAGGCGGCGCAACTCGGGGAGCATCTCCGCCACCTTGGCGGCGGTGCGGTCGGGGCGCTCACCGCGCATGTAGATCACCTGCTCGGTGACCCCAAGCTCGAAGAAGGTGCCCGACTGCTCGAGCACCTGGGCCCTGTCCTGGCCATCCCACAAGAACTGGATTGAGCGCCGGATCTGCGAGGGGTCGCGGCCCACCGCGGCGCAAGCCTCCTCGAACTTGCCGCTCACCTCTTTGACAGCCGCCGCGTCGCCGCCGGAGATGTTCCACACGTCGGCGTGGCGGGCGGCCAGGCGGAGCGTGCTCTCACCCGAGGCGCCGATCCAGATCGGCGGGTGCGGCTTCTGGATGGGCTTGGGGTTGGCGATCGCGTCCTTGTATTTGTAGTAGCGGCCGTCGAAGTTCGTCCGCTCCTGCGTGAAGAGGGATTTGATGATCTGCAGCGACTCGCTCAGCCGGCCGACCCGGTGATCGAGGCCTTCGATGCCGTACATCTGGTGCTCGATCTCGGCCCAGCCGGCGCCGATGCCAAACTCCAGGCGACCTTCCGACAGGTGGTCGACCGTGACCGCCAGCTTGGCGAGCACGATCGGGTGGCGGTAGGTGTTGGCGGTGACCATGCAGCCGATGCGCACGCGCTTGGTCGCCTCGGCCATCGCCGCCTGCAGGGCCCATCCCTCATAGATCGGGCCATCGGGGCCGTTGGGGCCGATGGTGGCGAGGTGGTCGAAGTCCCAGAGATGGTCGAACCCCGCCTCGTCGGCGATCTTCCAGATGTTGCGCAGCTCCTCGATGGAGATCCACTGGCCGGATGCCTTGAGGCCGAAGCGAAGCGGGTGCGTCATTGCGTGTCCCCCTTTCAGTGAAAACGGAGCTTGCGAACGCGGACGGCATGGGGGTACTTCTCGGCGAACACCTCGGGCGTCCACCCGAAACCCTTGATCTGGTCGCGGTACTTGCGGACGTAGGCGGGCTTCTTGTGCGCCGGCGGCTCGCTGCGCGAGATCTTTGCCTGGCCCGAGGCCCGGACGACGACCTCGCCGAGCTCATCGGTGTTGAGGTGGAGCTCGACGTTCGGGTTTTCGCGCACGTGACGGGCCTTGACCCCGGGCGCCGAGTAGATGAGGAAGGAGTCGTCCTCGTACAGGAACCAGACGGGCACAGCCTGCGGGCGGCCGTCGCGGCCGGCGGTCACGAACCAGATGACGAGCTCTTTCCTCAGCCTCGACTCGACCTGCCGGCTGGCCACGACTCTAGGTTAGAAGGCGAAGCATTCCATCAGGTTGCCGATGCTGCGCAGGTTGTCCCGGGGTGGCGCCGGAGGACCGATCGGCCCGGTCGCCGCCTGGTAGTTGCCGCCGCTGGGCGTCCCGGCGTCGAACACGTGGTTCGCGGACGCGAGAGTCGGAAGGTCGAACACGGACTCGATGAGCTTCAGGGTCGACGTGTGCTCGTAAAGGGTCGGCTCGAGATGCGCCGGTTTCGCCAAGGGCGAGATGACCCAGGTCGGGACGCGGACGCCAAGGCCGAACGCGTCGACCTGCGGCGGGGGAACATGGTCGAAGTAGCCTCCCGCCTCGTCGTAGGTGTGGATGTAAGCCGAGCTCTTCCACGAGCTCGAGTTGCGCAGGGCGTCGACGAGCTCCTGGACGATGCCCATGCCCACCGAGACGTCCGCGGGCGGATGCTCGTCCCAGCCCCGGGCGAAGCTGGGGATGATCCATGACACGTTCGGCAGCGTGCCGTTGGCCAGGTCGTGAAGGTAATCCTGCTTGTTGCCGTGCGTGCGCGGGTCGTGCGCGTACTTGTTCCAGAACACGAACACGTTGTCCGTGTTGCCGTAAGGCACGCTGTCCATCCCGATGTTGTAGACCTTCCACGTCACGTGCGCGTCCTCGAGCAGGTCGAGGATCATCGGGTAGTCGAAGACGCCATACCCCCAGATGCCGTTGGTCGTGATCCCGCCTGAGGTCCCGGCCGCGGTGTAGAAGCGGTTGGGCCACGTCGGGCCCAGCAGAGAGCAGAAGTAATTCACGCAGAGCGTCGAGCTGTCATGAAGGCTGTAGTAGAAGGGCAGGTCGTCGGCGGTGTAGTAGCCCATGGCGTAGATGCCGTCGGCCGTGTAGAAGCCGTCCATCGCCCCGCCGTCGTATTCGGCGTGGGTGGCGTTCCAGCCATGGCCGATGTCAGGCGTCGTGAGGCTGGTGAAGTGGTAGGGAACGACGCTTCCGCCGCTGCCGTCGGGCTGCGAGTATCCCGTCGGGACGCCGTATGGGCCGGTGAACGGCGCGAAGCCGTAGTAATGGTCGAAAGACCGGTTTTCCTGGAGGTCGACGACGATGTGCTGGATCGGGTTGCGACGGCGGAGGAAAGTGGCCGCGGCGCCCGGCACGATCGGTGTGGCGAGGCCGGCGAGGCCGAGCGCGCCGGCGGCTTTCAGGAAAGTGCGGCGATCGATCGGCGGCATCTCTTCACCCCCCAGAAATGCTCGAACGTGAACGAACCCTGCGAATGTAATCCCAACGCGGGGGGTTTGGTGGTCAAGAGTTGCGGGGAGATTAGAGGGCGATGAAGAAGAGCGAAGTCCAGAAGAGCGAAGCCGAGTGGAAGCGCGACCTGAGCCCGATGCAGTTTCACGTCCTGCGCGAGAAGGGCACGGAGCGCCCGTTCACGGGCGAGTACTGGGACACGAAGACTCCGGGTCTGTACCTTTGCGCCGGCTGCGGCGCGAGGCTGTTCGAGTCGGAGACCAAGTTCGACGCCCACTGCGGATGGCCGAGCTTCTACGCGCCGGCCGAGGGAGCCCCGATCGAGGAGTCGGTCGACAGCTCGCATTTCATGGTCAGGACCGAGGTGACGTGTGCCAACTGCGGCGGGCACCTGGGGCACCTTTTCGACGACGGGCCCGAGCCGACTGGTCTGCGCTACTGCATCAACTCGGCGTCGATCAAGCTGGAACCGAAGTAAGAGGGTCTTCCCCATTTATGGGGAAGTGGCGCCGCCAGGCGCCGATGGGGCCGAAGCGGATATCCGATTGCTGCGGCCCGGCCCCTCCGCCGGCTTCGCCGGCACCTCCCCATGAATGGGGAGGATCCTCCTAGCCCCGAGCCTCGAGCAGCTTCTTGACTATCGGGCTCGGCTCTTTGGGCTGCCAGGAGCGATAGGCCTCGCGAAGAGGGACCGGCCACTCGATGTCAAGGTCGACCCGGCTGCCGAAGGCTGACGCACCCGCCAGGACGCCGAGGGCGAGCTCGAGCACGCGTCGCTGCATCGCCCGATCGCCTGGCATCCCAAAGGCGTGGCCGAAGGGAAATTCCACGCCGACGACTCTCGGCGACCGCCGCTCTTCTGCCACCGCCGGCATCATGGTCACGACCACGGTCGGGATTCCCGCCGCCTCGATCCACCGTGCCAGCACGGGCACGTTGCTGCAGCAGTCGGGTCAAGCGGGGGCGAGGACGAGGCCGTCCGCCTGCTCAGCGCGGAGCTGGTCGACGATCGCCGGCGCGGTCGTTCGCCGCCACTCCTCGAGCCGCCGATCCTGGTAACCCATGACCGAGAGGTGATTCGCCGCCGCCGATCCGACCACGCCCTCAGACACGAGCGCGTCGAGAGCGCGCAGCGGCAGTGCGACCTCGGGGTCCGCGTGCAGGTCGTCGTGGTTGATGTGCAGGTGCGCGACGCCGACCTCGTCCGGCTTTGTCGACGACGGCATTACCCGCCAGGTCGGGTCGCCCCACTCGGGACGCGCGCGCTCGGCGTCCAGGTCGAAGCCTGGCTGGCTGCCCTTGAGGTAGATCCCGGCCGACGTCAGCAGCGCAATCCGCGAACCGGCCAGGCGTTTGGCGAACGGCGCCCACACAGGGTCCGCTTCGCCAGGGAACGGGCCGCGGCCCTCATAGAGAGGGCGGAAGCTGCGGGGCAGGAACCTGTAGCTGTCGACGATCACAGGTCGAAGTCCGCCAGCGTGCCGCTGAGCACGGGCATCACGCCGCCGCCGACCTCGATGCGCTCGGGAATGTCGCGCGACTCGCCGTACGCGAGCTCGATGTGGACGAAGCTCTGGCGACCCATCTTCGTCCCCTGCTCGCTCACGATCGAGACGTTCGGCGCCCGCTCGACCAGGCCGTACTTGACCGCGAACGCGCCGAGCGGCCCGGCCGCCGACCCGGTGGCGGGATCCTCGGGAACGTCGCCGGCAAACATCCGGCTGTAGAGACGCCCCGCCCCGGTTGCGGCGAAGAGGAACACGCCATGCGCCCGGTCGCCGCGCACGAGCT
>VBJE01000203.1:0-898 GCA_005879675.1 Chloroflexota bacterium | reverse complement strand
GTCGACGCCGATCGTCGCCGCCACCTGCCTGTGCGGAAACACGCCGCCGAAGCTCAGCCTGGGATGGGTCATCCAGAACGTCAGCCGCCCGTTGTCCTTGACGCCGCGGACCGGCACCGGCCCGACGCCCTCCTCGAGCGTGAAGTCGAGCGCCTTCACGATTCCCTCATCCGCCAGCACCCACGCGGTGCCGATGGTCGGATGGCCGGCGAACGGCAGCTCCAGCTGGGGCGTGAAGATGCGCACCTTCGCCGCATGCGCGCGATCCTCCGGCGGAAGGATGAAGGTGGTCTCGGAGAAATTCATCTCCCGGGCGATGCGCTGCATGGCCTTCGCCGACAGGTCTTGGCCGTCGAGAACCACCGCGAGCTGGTTGCCCGCGAGCGCTTTGTCCGTGAAGACGTCGACGACGCGGATCGGCCGGGTCACTTCGGGGAAACGATGAGGCAGGTCGTGGAGCCGTGCGCGAGAAGCTTGCCGCTGGCGGTGGCGACGATCCTGCCTTCGGCGGTCGCGACCGTCGCGCCTCGATGCACGACGACGCCCTCGCACCGTACCGTGCCGGTGTCGATGGTGATCGGGCGGACGAAGTTGGTCTTCACCTCGAGGGTCGTGTAGCGCTCGCCGGCCTGCAGCGTCGTGTGGATCGCGCAGCCCATCGCCGAATCGAGCAGCGCCATCGCAAAGCCGCCGTGAACGGACCCGATCGGGTTGTAGAGGTGCTCGCCCGGCTCGCCCTCGAAGACCGCCTTGCCCTCCTCCACCTCGACGCCGCGGAAGCCCATCGTCGCCGTGATCGGCGGCGGCGGGAGCTTGCCGGAGAAGACGTCCCTCAGCAGCTCGAGGCCACTTCGGCCGGCGGCCGCCTTCGGCACCTCGAACGGGTCCTCCCAGGTGA
>VBJE01000202.1 GCA_005879675.1 Chloroflexota bacterium | reverse complement strand
CCGTGCCCAGTCCAAGGGTCGCCGCCAGGGCCGCGAACGACACAATCGTGGCCGGGTTTGTGATCGTCAGCCCGAGCGTGGAGACGTACGCCCAGGCCAGCCCGCGGCCGGTTGGGCCGCCGCCCTCGCGGACCGCCTGGTTCCGCTCCATCAGGATGCGCGCCCCGAGAAGAACGAGCACCGCACCCCCGACCACGGCCAGCGGGCGGCGCCCGGCGACGAACGCGGTGGTGAGCGCCGCGACGCCGAAGGTGGCGATGGCGGCGTAGAAACCGTCGGCCGTGGCGACCCCGAGGCCCGAGACGAGGCCGGTGAGCCGGCCCTGGGTGAGGGTCCGCCTAACGCAGAGGAAGAAGATCGGCCCCGGCGACGCGG
>VBJE01000201.1 GCA_005879675.1 Chloroflexota bacterium | reverse complement strand
AACCCTCCTGAGTCGACGCTAGGACTAACCCCGACCCCCAGCGGTTTGACAACGCTACTACCAACCTTTTCGGTCGCCTCTTAAGGACCTGTTAAGACTCGTGTGCAGGTTGACTACGGTCTAGAGCTCTACGCTTGGGTGAAGACATGACCACGCTCAAAGACCGACCTAACACCGCGCTCCTCGTCATCGACGTGCAGAAAGGCGCCGTCGAGGGTGCTCACGAGCGCGACGCGGTGGTCGCCAACGTCGGCAGCCTCGTCGATCGGGCCCGGCGGGAACGGGTCCCGGTGGTCTGGGTCCAGCACTCCGACAAGCAGCTGGCGAAGGGGAGCGACAGCTGGCGGATCGTGTCCGAGCTCACCCCGGCCGAGGCCGAACCACTCGTCGAGAAGAGCTACGGCGACTCCTTCGAGGACACCACCCTGGAGAAGGTGCTGGAGGGCCTTGGCGTCGGGCGACTCGTGGTCGTGGGCGCGCAGACCGACGCCTGCATCCGCTCGACGCTCCATGGCGCCCTGGTCAGGGGTTACGACGCGACCCTTGTCAGCGACGCCCACACGACGGAGGACCAGACCGCCTGGGGGGCGCCGCCGCCGGACCAGGTCATCGCGCACACGAACCTGTACTGGACCTATCAGACAGCGCCGGGGCGGACGGCCGGCACGGTCAAGACCGAGGAAGTCGACTTCCGAGGTTAGTCCTCCCCATTCATGGGGAGGTGGCGCGAAGCGCCGGAGGGGCCTAGCGGTTAGACCCCGATGTCCTTGCGGGCGAACCTCAGCGACCCCAGGACCAGCGCGACCGCCCCAACAACCACCAGCACCGCGATGTTGGCGAGCTGCAGGCCGTGGAGCAGCGGAGTGCCGTAGTAGTAGAAGGCGGACAGCCTCAGCGTCGCGTCCGGCCACTTCAGGTCCGGCCCGACAAAGCTGATGAAGAACCATGCGGCGAGGACGAAGCTGATCAGGCCCGTGTCGGCGGCGGTCCGCAGCCAGCCCGAGACCAGGTAGCCGATGGCGGCGATGAGCAGCCCCAGCGGGATCATCCCCAGCGTGGCCTCGACGAGATTGGCCGCGTCCAGCGTGACGCCGCTGACCGCCGCCGCCACCGCGGCCGCGCCCAGCGTGGCCACGCCGACGATGACCGTGGCGGTGGCAAGCGCGGCGAATCGGCCCAGAAGCACGGCAGTCCGCGACTGCGGCGTCGAGAGCAGGATCTCCAGTCGGCCTTCGTCCTCGTCGGCGCTCCAGCGGTTGACCTGGGTCACGGCGAAGGCCATGAGCAGCACCGGGAGCAGCTCGAACATCGCCCCAAGGAAGATGGCGTTCAGGGCGGTCGCGTTGCCGCTGATGTTCTTGAGGATCTCCAGGGCCGGGGAGGAGCTGGCGCTCGCGAACAGGTCGTTCAGCCTCCCGACCATCTGCTCCACGACCACCACCATCCAGGCCGCGAACCCGGCGATCACAAGCGTCCACCAGAACGTCGGCGCCGCGATCATCCGCAGGCTGCGCATGTAGACCGAGCGCAGCGACCAATCGCCCGTCGGCACTGTCCGGGTCGGGGCGGCTGCCAAGGCGCGCACAAACGGGAGCCGGACGACGTCGCCCGCGTCGCGGCGCACGAACAGCCCCACCGCCGCCGCGCTCAGGACGGCCGCGAGCACGAGCAGCACGACCATCCCTCCGGCGCTCGCGCCGTGGCTGGGGATCAGGGGCTTGCTCAGGTTGTAGTAGTAGATCGGCGAGAGGCGCGAGATCCACTCGGTGTTCGGGATCACCCGGTGGACCATGTCGAGGACGATGAAAAGCACCAGCAGGCCGCCGGTGGCGCCGGTGCGTGAACTGCGAGATCAGCAAGGCGAGACCACCGATGACCGCGCAGATCAGCGCTAGGTTCAGGCCGAAGAGCAACCCATTACCGAGGCCGAAGTCGGCGCCGAACTTCTGGCCGCCGGCGAAGACGATCAGTCCGATCAACAAGCCCATCGCGAGTAGCGCGGTCCACATCGCCGCCACCTTCTCCAACGCGACGCGTAACCGCGGGCGCGGCACCGAGAGCAGGACGTCGAGCGTGCTGGTCTCCTCCTCACCGCTCAACATGAGGCTGGCGGCGAGCAGCGGCCAGACTGCGATCAGGAAGATGAAGATGCCGATCTTGAAGGTCGCGTAACCGCCCACGGTGTCGGCCGCGATGGGGTCCGCGTTCCAGGCGAACTGGGTGGCCAGCGTCGCGAGCGCCGCGCGGGCCTGCGGCGTGTTGATGAGCGTCGCGACGCTCGCCATCGGCGAGACCATGACCAGGCCCATGCCGATGCCCCAGCCGAGGATCGCGACCCTGTAATCGCGCAGCGTCTTGAGGAAGATGCTCCTAAACACGCGCGGCTTCCCTGGCGGGTTTGTCTTCGCTCTCGTAGTAGCGCAGGAAGATGTCCTCCAGGCTCGGCTCGTAGCTCGCGAGCGACACCACCTGGTGCTGCGCCGCGGCCTTGATCACCGCGTCAGCGGGCCCCTGCATGTGGAGGCGAAGACCCGAGCCGTTGTTGAGCGTCTCCACGCTGGCCACGCCGTCGAGCAGCGCGAAAGACTCGGCGGCCACCGGCTCGCCGAAGACGATCGAGATCTCGTAGCGCTTGATGTCCTTCAGCTCGGCGACCCCGCCCACGCGGACCAGGCGACCTTCGCGGATGATGCCGACGCGCGTGCACGTCTTCTCGACCTCGCTCAGGACGTGAGAAGAAAGGAATACGGTGCGCCCCTCGTCGCGCGCCTCCCGCACCAGGCCGTCGAACTGCTGCTGGTTCAAGGGATCGAGACCGCTCGTCGGCTCGTCGAGGATCAGCACCCGCGGCCTGTGCATGAAGGCCTGGATGAGGACGACCTTGCGCTTGTTGCCGGTGGAGTACTGGCGGAACTTGCGGCTGGTGTCGAGCTCGAACGTGTCGATCAGGCGGGTGAGGTAGGCCTGGTCGACGCCGCCGCGCAGCCGCGCGAAGTACTCGAGGATCTGGCCGCCGGTGAGGTTCGGGTCCAGCGACGGCTCGCCCGGCACGTAGCCGATGAAACGCTTGATCTCGACCGACTGCCGCCAGCAGTCGAGCCCCGCGATGCGTGCCGCGCCGCTGTCGGCCCGGATGAGGGCCATGAGGATGCGGATCGTCGTCGTCTTGCCGGCCCCGTTCGGGCCGAGAAATCCGAAGACCTCTCCCTCCGGCACCGAGAAGGAGACGTCGAGGACGGCCCGCTTCCCTCCGTAGCTCTTGTTGAGCTTCTCGACCTCGATGATGGCCGCCATTTGCGCCTCCTTACCCAAACCACGCGCGGAGGACCGTCCGGTCGGTCAGGTTGACGGACCCTGCCGGAGCGCCGAGGATCCGCTCGAAAGCCGCCGTGTGGCTGGCGAATGTCTGCTCGACCTCGGCCAGCTCGATGCGGCCGGCCTGGCGGTCGAGGAAGAGCTCCATCGCGACGTCCTGAAAACCCTGGAGCAGCATGACCAGGACCCGCGCCGTCTCCGATGGCGATTCGGCATGGAATGCCCCTTCGCCGATGCCCTGCTCGATGATGGGCGCCAGCGTCGGCACCATCCGCCGCATCGTCGTCCGCCGGAACTTCTCGCGCACGATCGCGTTGTCGTCGGACATCCACACCGACATGAGAGATAGGACGAGCGCCTTACGCTCGGTCTTCCACCGGCCGATGGTGCTGAAGACTCGCTGTAGCTTGTCGACCGCCGGCAGCCCTGGCGCGGCGACGACAGGCGCCACCTCGGCGAGGCCGGCGTCAACCATGCGGTCGATGACCGCCTCCAGCAGCGCCTGCTTGGAGTCGAAGTAGTGGTAGAAGGCGCCCCGGGACGCGTGGAGCTCGTCGAGCACGTCCTGGATGCTCATCTGCTCGTAGCCCTTGGTCTGCATCAGCCGCTGCGCCGCCTCGATGAAGGCCTCGCGGCGGACCGTGTGCACCGCCAGGTTGAGCGTCCGCGCCACAGGCCGGATTATAACCGACCGACAGTCGGTCTATTAAAGAAAGAGGTTCTCCTCCCCATTTATGGGGAGGTGGCGCGAAGCGCCGGAGGGGCAGAGGCTCAGCCGTTCGCCATGTATCCGTCGTGCCACATCTCGAACGCGAACAGCGTCCACAGCTGCTTGCGGTTGTCCCGCCGCCCGGCCAGGTGGTCGGCGATGAGCCGCCCGACCACCCCCGCGTCGAAATACCCCTCGCGCTTGATCCGGTCGGGAGACAGGACCGACAGCATCTGCTCGCGCAGCGGTCCGCGGAACCACTCCGCCACCGGGATGCCAAATCCCTTCTTGGGCCGGTCGAGGATCTGGTCGGGCAGGATGCCCCGAAGCGCTCGCTTCAACAGGAACTTCGACCGCAGCCCACGCAGCTTCAGGTTGAGCGGCAACCCCGTGGCGTAAGCGACAAAATCGTTGTTGAGCAGCGGCACCCTACCCTCGAGCGAGGCCATCATCGAAGCCCTGTCGAGCTTGACCAGGATGTCGTTCTCCAGGTACCCGCGCATGTCCAGCAGCAGGACCTCGTTCAGGGCATCGAGCGAGGCATTCGCCGCCGCGTCCTCGCCGTTGCGCGAAGCAAGGGCGCCGCGCATGTCCTGCGACAGCACGGCCACCCGCTCCTCCGGCGGGAATGAGCCCATCCACCGCTGGTGCCGCTCGGAGACGGGATGCGCCGCGCCGGCCACGAACCGCTTGGCCCGAAAGTCGAAGCTCAGGTTGCCGCGCGAAACCGGGAGCCGGCGCACGATCGGTTCCACCAATCCGCGCCGCAGCGCGCCCGGGGCGTGCATGTAGTAACCCGCCAGCCGGTGCGCCTGCAACGTCGGATAACCGGCGAACAGCTCGTCTCCCCCGTCGCCGCCGAGCGCGACCTTGACATGCTGCCGCGTGAAGGTCGACAGGAGGTAGGTCGGGATGATCGAGGCATCGCCGAGCGGCTCGTCGAGCAGCGCGGGCAGCCGCGGGATGAGGCCGAGCAGCATCGACGGCTCGAGCGTCAGCTCGTGATGGTCGGTGCCGAGATGCTTCGCCACCTGCCGGGCGTACGGGGCCTCGTCGAACGAGCGCTCGGCGAACCCGACCGAGAAGCTCTTCACGTCGCCACCGAGCTGGGTCATCATCGCCGTCACCGCGCTGGAGTCGATGCCGCCCGAGAGGAAGACGCCGAGCGGGACGTCGCTGATGAGCTCTTTGCGCACCGACTCGCGGAGGACCTCGCGCAGCTCGGCGCAGTCGGCGTCGAGATCGCGCCGGTGTCCATCCCGCTCCAGGTTCAGCCGTGGCTCCCAGTAGCGGTTGAGCGTCGCGGTGTGCTCGGCCAGTGACCACGTCAGGGTGTGGCCCGGCCGCAGCTTGCCGATCCCGCGCACGATGCTGCGCGGCGACGGCACGAACTCGTGGGCAAGGTACTCGTCGAGCGCGTCCGGGTCGACGCCGCGGCGCAGCTCGGGATCGCGGAGCAGGGCCTTCAGCTCGGAGGCGAACAGCAGGCGCTCGCCGTCGATCGCGTAATGCAGGGGCTTGATGCCGACGCGGTCGCGGGCGAGCAACAGCGAAGCGCGACGTCGATCCAGGATCGCGAACGCGAACTGCCCGTTGAGGCGCTCCACCATCCGTTCGCCCCACTGCTCCCAGCCGTGAACCAGGACCTCGGTGTCCGACCCGGTCGCGAAGACGTGGCCGGCCGCGCTCAGCTGCTCGCGGAGATCGAGGTGGTTGAAGATCTCGCCGTTCTGCACCACCCAGACGGTCGAGTCCTCATTGGCCATCGGCTGGTGGCCGCCGGCAAGGTCGATGATGGACAGGCGACGCATGCCGAGGGTGACGCCGTCGACCTGCTCACTGCCTGCATCGTCAGGTCCCCGATGCGCCATCGACGCGCACATCCTGTCCACGAGCTCCCGTCCGCGCGCCGGGTCGCCCCCGGCGACCCCGCAGATGCCACACATCTATCGGGCTCTGACGGCTTGTCTCCCGTTCGT
>VBJE01000126.1 GCA_005879675.1 Chloroflexota bacterium | reverse complement strand
GAGTCGGTGCTGGACATGCTGAGCGGCCGCTACCCCTCGGACGAGTTCGTCGAGCTGCGGCCGCGGATCGTGTGGGATCGCGTCACCGGCAAGGTCCGCGGCCGCGCCGGCGCGCAGCGCCTCGCCGTCACCAACCCGGGCACCATCCCCGACCGCGGCCTGTACACCGTCAACCTCGCCGAGGACGGGCGCCGCGTCGGCGAGCTCGACGAGGAGATGGTGTATGAGACGCGTGTCGGCGAGACGTTCGTGCTCGGCGCCTCGACCTGGCGGATCGTCGAGATCACGCCGTCGCAGGTGATCGTCACCCCGGCCCCGGGTGAGCCCGGCAAGATCGCATTCTGGAAGGCGGACGCGCCCAGCCGGCCTGTCGAGCTCGGCGCGGCGCTGGGCAAGATGGTCCGCGAGCTGCGCGCCCTCCCTCGCGAGGCGGCCGCCGCGCGGCTGCGCGAGCGGGCGGGGTTCGACGACCTCGCGGTCAAGAACCTGCTCGCTTACCTCGACGACCAGGCCGCTGCGACCGGTGCCGTGCCTGACGACCGCACCGTGGTCGTGGAGAGGTTTCGCGACGAGGTCGGCGACTGGAGGGTGTGCGTGCACACTCCGTTCGGCGGTCGCGTCCATGCGCCGCTCGCGTTGGCCCTCGAGGCCCACCTGCGCGACAAGCTCGGTGTCGACGCCCGCGCACTCTGGACCGACGATGGGATCGCGATGCACCTGCCGGAGGTCGAAACGCCTCCGTCGCTGGAGGAGCTGATCCTCGACCCCGAGGAGGTGCAGGCGCTCGTCTCGGAGCAGCTGCCCGCGTCGGCCTTGTTCGCGGCGCGATTCCGCGACAACGCGGCGCGGTCTCTGCTCCTGCCCAAGCGACGGCCCGGACAGCGCACCCCGCTGTGGCAGCAGCGATTGCGCAGCGCGGGTCTGCTCCAGGTCGCCGGCCGGTACCCGGACTTTCCGATCCTGGCCGAGACGTGGCGCGAGGTCATGAGCGACCACTTCGACATGCCCGCGCTGGGGTCTCTCCTGCGCTCCATCCGCTCGCGCGAGATCCGTGTCGTCGCGGTCGATACCGAGCGCGCCTCGCCGTTCGCGTCGTCGCTGCTGTTCTCTTACGTCGCCGAGTACATGTACGAGGGCGACCAGCCGCTCGCCGAGCGGCGCGCGCAGGCGCTGACGCTCGACCGCGACCTTCTCGCCGAGCTGCTGGGCAGCGAGGACCTGCGCGAGCTTCTCGACCCGGACGCGATCGGCGCGGTGGAGCTCGAGCTGCAGGGCTTGCTTCCAGAGCGATTTCCTCGGGACGTCGACGAGGCGCACGACCTGCTGGTGCGGCTCGGCGATCTTTCCGACGAGGAGGCGTTGGCGCGAGGTGTGGGCCACGAGTGGCTCGAGGCGCTCGAGAAGGAACGCCGCGCGGTCGCCACGCGGCTCGCCGGCCAGGCGCGCTGGGTCGCCGCCGAGGACGCCGGCCGCTACCGCGACGCGCTCGGCGCGAGCCTGCCCGTCGGCCTGCCGGACGTCTTCCTCGAGGGCGGCGCGGACCCGCTGGAGTCGCTGCTTCGCCGCTACGCGCGCACGCACGTGCCGTTCGTGACCGTGGAGCCCGCGAAGCGCTGGGGTTTGCCCGCGAGCGCGATCGAGGCATCGTTGTCGCGCCTGGCCGCGCGTGGGGACATCATCGCGGGCGAGTTCCGCAGGGCCGCGCAGGGTCGCGAGTACTGCCATCCAGAGGTGCTGCGCACGCTGCGCCGACGGTCGCTGGCCGCCCTCAGGCGCGAGGTCGAGTCGGTTCCGCAGGAAGCGCTGGCGCGGTTCCTGCCGGCGTGGCACGGCATCGGCATCCGCGCCGGCGGCATCGACCGCCTGCTGGAGGTCGTGTTCCAGCTGCAGGGCCTTGCCCTTCCGGCGTCGGTGGTCGAGCGCGACGTGATCGCCTCGCGCGTCGGCAACTACACGCCGCGCTTGCTGGACGAGCTCATATCGATGGGCGAGGTCGTCTGGACGGGGCGCGGCTCGCTGGGCGCGACCGACGGCCGCGTGGCCCTGTATCTCCGCGGGGACGCGCCACGGCTTATCCCGCCGCCGACCGACCCGCCGCAGACGGAGCTGCACGAACGGCTGCGCGAGCACCTGATTGCCCGCGGGGCGAGCTTCTTACGCGACCTCTACACCGCGCGCGGCGGCGGCGACGAGGAGGTGATGCTCGACGCGCTTTGGGACCTCGTGTGGTCGGGCGAGGTGACCAACGACACGTTCGCGCCCCTGCGCATGCTCGGACCGCTGTCCCGGCGCCCGGCGCGCAAACCGCGCCTGCCAAGGCTCATCCAGCCGCGCGCGACGGGCCGCTGGTCGCTGGTGGCGGACCTGGTGGGCGCGGGCGCCAACGCGACCGAGCGCCTGCACTCCGAAGCGGGGGTCCTGCTGCAGCGGCATGGGGTGTTGACCCGCGAGGCGGTCGTGGGCGAGAGCTGGCCCGGCGGGTTCGCGAGCCTGTACCCGGTGCTGCGCGCGATGGAGGAGTCGGGGCGGATCCGGCGCGGTTACTTCGTCGAGGGGTTGGGCGGCTCGCAGTTCGCCCTCCCGGGCGCGGTGGACAGGCTGAGGTCGCTGCGCGACTCAGGTGGTGGCGTCGTCGCCATGGCCGCAACCGATCCGGCGAACGCGTTTGGCACGATCCTGCCGTGGCCGGAATCGGATGGAAGGATGGCCCGCGCCGGGGGCGCGTACTGCGTGCTGGACGACGGGCGGCTGGTGCTCTATCTCGAGCGTGGTGGCCGGTCGCTGCTGACCACGGGCGAGGTCGGGCCCAAACACCTGCAGGCCCTGGTCGCGATCGCGACAGGCGGCGGGCGCGTCGAGCTGCAGAAGGTCGACGGCGTGTCGGTGATGGAGTCGCCGTTCAAGAACGCATTACGCGAAGCGGGGTTCTCGGCCACTCATCGCAGCCTGGTGGCCTACGGGACCCGCGGCTGAGGGCGGCGCATAATCAAGGATTCCCCCGGCCAACTGGTTCTCAGGAGGCATCAGCCATGCTGAAGATCAAGAATGCGGCCGCCGCCATCCCCGCGCAGGACATCAAGCGGGCCCGACAGTTTTACGAGCAGAAGCTGGGTCTCAAGCCCGCCGAGGAAGAGCCGGACGGCGGTGCGATGTACCGCACAGGCGAGACGGGTTTCCTCGTCTTTCCGAGCTCAGGCAAGGCGTCGGGCGACCACACGCAGCTGGCGTTTCAAGTCGACGACGTGGCAAGCGCGGCCGGCGAGCTGAAGAGCATGGGCGTCAAGCTCGAGGAATACGACCACCCCGAGTTCAAGACGCACGAGGGCCTGGTCGACATGCCCGACGGCACGAAAGGCGCCTGGTTCAAAGACACGGAAGGCAACCTGATCGCGCTGACGCAGCGGGTTCCGGCCGTAACGCGGAGCAACTGACCCGACAACCCGCGACTCCTTCCCCCATCTGGCGCTAGGTACGATTACCTCTCCGTCGGGGAGTGGCGTAGCCCGGAAGCGCACCTGGCTGGGGGCCAGGGGGTCGCGGGTTCAAATCCCGCCTCCCCGACTTCTATTGCCTATTCAGAATGCCCCGTTTTCGGGTGGTTGGACCCCTACCTGACCCCCTACGGTCATGCCTGGCAGCGCATCCACGCGCAACCATTCCGGCGACCGAGGTTGAACACCTGTCGCATTAGCCGGACGTTGTGGCGATTTTGGCTATGGCGTGTTAAGCGATCCAGGAGTAGGCTGGCCAAGGGAGTTGGGGTTCCCTTACGTGGCCGCCTAGGCCGTGTGACGCTTGCGTCCCCCAATTCGTCCCAATGGAGGCACCCCAATGTTTGGCGTTGCATCTTTCCTACGGTCCCAGCCAGGTAGACGACTCGCGGGGGTGCTCGGTGGCGTTGTCCTGTTGCTCGTGCTGGCGCCGGCAGCGTCAGCCGCAGCAACCATAACTCGCGACACCATCACGATCCCGACCGCCGATAGCGGCCTTCCCGATGACTGTCGACCGGGCATCACGGGAACGCTCGTCGGAACCCTCGTCATCAACTTTCAGCGCGTCGATACCCAGAGCGGCTTCCACGTAGATGAGACGGACACCGAGGTTGGAACAATCACCTGGAGCGACGGCAGTTACAGCATCATCAATTCAGTCGACCGCTTTACCCGCAACATCTTTGATTCGGGCATGAGGGTAACACTTACACCGCTGACGGTGTGTTCCTATATCGGCTGACGTTCCAGGAAGTTCTGCACATCACGTTTATTGATGGCGAGTTTGTGGTCACCCTTGATTACGGCCATCTCCACTCCTTCGGGGCATGCTGAGAACTAGGGGTAAGGAAGCCGTCTGCCGCGCCATCTAAAGCGAGACTGACCCTCGGCCTGATCAGCCGGGGGTCAGTTTTTTGCGGCGTCGCTTGACTAGATCAGCACGCGGTTTGACCCCAACGCTGACCCCAACCGGGGCGCGGGATAATGCCTTTTGGTGCGCATTGGTGCGCGCTTGGCGAATACGAACGAGCTATTTTGATCGTGGCCGAGACGGGTTCAAATCCCGCCTCCCCGACTTTTTCAGACCTAGCTCTCCTCAGCTCACCGCTTTCTTCACGAGCGCGCCGATCCTTGCCTCTTCGGCGGCGGTCAACCCCTTCAGCGCGAAGGCGACCGGCCACATGGCGCCTTCGTCGAGGTTCGCCCGGTCGCTGAAGCCGAACGTCGCGTACCTCGTCTT
>VBJE01000125.1:7088-7761 GCA_005879675.1 Chloroflexota bacterium | reverse complement strand
CCAGGTCGCTTCCCGCGTCGGGCTCGCTGAATCCCTGGCAGAAGATGAGTTCGCCGCTCAGGATCTTCTCCACGTAAGCATTTTTCTGCCACTCGGAGCCGTGGGCGACGAGCGTCGGCGCGAGCAGCGTCACGCCAAGGCGGCCGAGGATTCCAGGCGCGCCCGCCTTCGCCATCTCCTCCTGGTAGATCGCCTGCATGACCGGCGTGGCCCCGCGCCCGCCGACCTCCTGCGGCCAACCGAGCTTCAACCACCCGCCGTCGTAGAGCTTGCGCTGCCACTCGCGCTGAAGGCCGGTGTCCTCTTCGTCGCGGTACCCGCCCTTCCCGTCCTGCCGCCACGCTTGGGGCAGGTTCGCATCCAGCCACGTTCGGACCTCTTGCCGGAAGGATTCCTCTTCGGACGTGAATCCGAGATCCACGGTTAGGACGCTAGCAAAAAGTGGCAAAGTGGATGTAGATGGCATCCGAGGTCCTGTGCGGGCGCTGCGGGGCGCTGCTCACCAACCCGGCCGCGCCGTGTCCGCGCTGTGGTTCCCCGGCCTCAGGCGGTTACTACGGCGCCGTGCCTCGCCCGCGCAAGAGTCCCGCGCTGGCGACGGCGCTGGCGATCGTGCCCGGGCTCGGCCACTTCTATCTCGGCCACAACGTCAAGGGCCTTGCGTACCTGCTCG
>VBJE01000125.1:2728-7068 GCA_005879675.1 Chloroflexota bacterium | reverse complement strand
AGCTTGGCGGTGGCGGCCTGTGGATTTTCAGCATCGTCGATGCCTACCGCACCGCCAAGCGCATGGAGTCAGGCGGAAGCTAGGGAGCTAGGTCGCCCTTCTCCGCCGGCGCGCGGTCGTTGCTTTCTTGCGGCGACCGTTGGTCGCGGCCGTCGTCCTGCGGCGTCGGGTCGTCTTGCCGCCAAGCGCCTTTTGAACACGTCGCGAGATGGTCCGAAGCCCGCGCTCCACGCCCTTGCCCGCCTTGTTTGTGCCGGCTTTCTCCGTGAGCTTCGCCACCTGGCGCTCCAGCTGGCGATTCTTCTTGATGAGCTCGGCCACCATCGAGTTCAACTGGCCGACGAGATCTCCACCGCCGGAGCTTCGGCTGCGCGTGCCCCGATTCTTCGACCCTGGCGGCCGGCCGCGACGACGAGGCGATGTTGGCTGTGCTTCCTCTGGTGCCATTTTCTCTCCTGAACAGAAATAAATCGAGCGCAGCAATATTAGCTGCGCCCGATTGGATTATTTTCGGGGAGATTTACGCGGCGGCCAGCAGCTGCTGCTTGGAGAGGCTCTTGAGTCCTTCGCGCGCAAGCTCATGCGCGGGATTTGCTTTACGGCTCACATAACGCACGACGCGCCAGCCGCGCCGGCACCGTTCGCGAACTTCGTGCACTGCGATGCGAAAGCTGTCGCTCGACGGCATTCGGCTGCGGACCACCGGAGCGCAATCCGTGCGCACGATCACACGGTGATAGGGCCAGCGCGCGGCGGCAAGATCGAGCGCCCCCGCGCACACGTGCGCTTCCAGCTGAGCCGAGCCACCCATATGCGAAAAGCCGAACGACTCTGTGTAGACGGCCCGCCCTCTAACAAAAACGGCCAGGCCACATCCGGCCCGGCCATGCTTGTCCAGCGCGGCGTCCACGTAGATCACCAGGCACTCCCGCAAACTGCATTCCTCCCGTTTCGCGGTCACGACGGTGGGCCCGCCGTGCCAGGATTTCGGAAGAGCCTAACACGATGTTGCGCGCTTGTCCGCGGGTAGGTACCACATCTAGGGTCAGTCGGCGGGTGGCAGCTCAGTCCCCATCGCGTGGTAGCCGCCGTCCACGTGCAGAAGCTCGCCGGTGGTCATGTCGAGGTACTCCGAAAGGAGCACGCAGACCCCCCGCCCCACCGGGGACTTGTCCTGCAGGCTCCAGCCCAGGGGCGCCCGCTTCTCCCAGACCTCCTCGAAGTCCTTGAACCCCGGGATGCCGCTCGCCGCCAGGGTCGCGAGCGGGCCCGCGCACACCGCGTTGACGCGGATCTTGTAGCGGCCCAGGTCACGCGCCAGGTATCGCGTCACCGACTCGAGCGCTGCCTTGGACACGCCCATCCAGTCGTATTTCGGCCACGCGCTCGTCGAGTTGTCGAAGTCGAGCGTGACCATCGAACCGCCGTGATCCTTCATCAGAGGCAGGAACGCGCGCGCCATTTCCTTGAATGAAAATGCGCTGACCTGGAGCGCCGTCGCGACGCTCTCCCAGGGTGTGTTGAGAAACTGTCCGCCGAGCGCATCGGCGGGTGCAAATGCGACCGAGTGCACCATGCCGTCGAGACGGTCCCAGCGTTTTGATGTCTCTTCCGCGGCGTGCGCGATGTCGGAGGCTTTGGTGACGTCCATCTCGAGAATGTCGGGCACGGGGTCGAGCTTTTTCGCCGTCATCTGGGTGATGCTCATCATCCGGCCGAAGCTCGTGAGCAGAATCTCGGCGCCCTCCCGCTGGGCTTCCTGCGCGATCGAAAAACCGATGCTGCGCCGATCCGACATTCCGGCAATGAGAATTCGCTTCCCTTTGAGGATCATGGGCGAATACTAAGGAGAATCGCCGGTCGCCACGGGCAGGTCGCGGTTCGACCAGTCGCTCCACGAGCCCGCGTAAAGCCGGGCGTTGGTATAGCCCGCCACAGCCATCGCCAGCAGGTGCTGGCTGGCGTTGACCCCCGAGCCGCAGTAGAAGACAGCCCCTCCCTGCGCGCCAAGGCGTTCGTACTGCCGGCGCAGCTCTTCGGCTGCCTTCAACCGGCCGTCGGGACCGACGTTCTCGGTGAAAGGGGCGCTCAGCGCGCCTGGGATGTGACCCGCTTTGGGGTCGATCGGCTCCCGCTCGCCCCGGTATCGCTCCCCGGCTCGCGCGTCGACGAGCGGGACGCCGCGCAGGTTGCGCACGCCTTCGAAATCGAGGACGCGCCGCGGATCTGGATCTGCCGCCGCGAAATTGCCTGTCGGAACCTCCGGCGCATCCGTCTGGAGGGGTCCTCCCCAGGCGCGGATGCCGCCGTCGAGCACCGCCTGCTCCCGGTGGCCGAAGTAGCCCAACAGGAACCACAGGCGGGCGGCGACCGAGGCGCCGGCGTCGTCGTACACGACTACCCTCGTGGATCCGTCGACCCCTGCCGTGCGCATCGCGCGCTCGAACTGCTGCGCCGTCGGAAGGGGATGCCGCCCTCCCCCCTCCCTCCCGGTCACGTCCTCGAGCTCGACGAAGACCGCGCCTGGGATGTGCCCGCGCATGTATTCGTCCCGACCATTGCGTCCCTGCAGGTACCAGCGGAAGTCGATGACCCTCACGTCCGGGTCGGCGATGTGCTCGCGGAGCCAGTCGGCATCGACCAGCGGCCCGAAGGCCATCAGAGCACGCGCACGTCGTGGCAGAAATGGATCGAATGGGGGCGCATCGCCTGGACCTTCTTCAATGAAGTGGTCCACGCGTGCCGGTCCGAGTGCTGTCCCGGCCATTCCGACAGGTCGGCATGCTCGCCCTTGGCGTAGATGTCCGCCGTGTACGCCGCATCGCCGATCATCACCGCGGCTCCGTCCGCGGCGTCCACGAAGACGCTCTGGTGGCCGATCGTATGCCCCGGGGTCGCCACCACGCGTACGCCCTCGGCGATCTCGGCATCGCCGTCGACGAGCTCGAAACGCGCGCCCGCGAAGTCGAACCACTCGATCGTGTCGCCATCGTTCCGCGCCCGCTCCACCTCCGAGCGCTGGACGTAGAACGGGGCGTGCTTGAAAACAGCGTTCTGCCCGCAGTGGTCGAAGTGGAGGTGGCTGTTGATCACGATCTTCACGTCGGCGGGGCTCAGGTCGTGCTCGGCCAGCGCGTCGGCGGCGTGGCGGTTGACGACCTTCCACTCCTTGATCAGCTGCTCATCGCCCCACCCCACACCGCTGTCGACCAGGATCGCGCCCGCGCGCGGGTGCTTGATGACGAAGCCGTGCACAGGCACTTCGTTGAAGATGCCCAGGTGAGCGAGATGAAGGCGGACGACCTCGAGGCTCATGGCAGGAAAGGCGACACCGCGAAGACCGCGAAGAGGACCGCGACGTAGACCATCGAGTACCGCCACAGCCGCCGCGTCCAGCCGCGCGCTTCGAGGTCGAGGACCGCAATGCCGACGAGGCCCGCCCCCAGGACGATGGCCCCGGCGAGATAGACGGGGCCGGCAGACCCGGTGAAGAACGGGACCACGCTGACCGCGACGGTGAGCGCGGCGTAGACGATGCTCTGCCGCTTGGCGGTGCGATCGCCGGCGACCACCGGCAGCATCGGCACGTTCGCCCGCGCGTAGTCGTTCTTGAGCAACTGCGCGAGAGCCCAGAAGTGGGGCGGCGTCCAGAAGAAGACCACGCCGAAGAGCGCCAGCGCCGTGAGGTCGAGGCGACCGGTGGCCGCGGCCCAGCCGACCAGCGGAGGCATCGCTCCCGCCGCGCCGCCGATGACGATGTTCTGCGGCGTCGACCGCTTCAACCAGAAGGTGTACACGAACACGTAGAAGAGCGCTCCGGCGAGAGCGAGCACCGCGGCAAGAAGGTTGGCACCCGCCCACAGGACCGCGAACGCGAGCGCGTTGAGGACGATGCCGATGGCGAGCGCGTGCCATGCCGGTATTCGACCACTGGGCAGCGGGCGGCGCCGTGTCCGGTTCATCTCCGCGTCGATATCGCGGTCGAACCAGCAGTTGATCGCATGCGCGCCCCCGGCCGCGAACGTGCCGCCGGCGAAGACCGCCAGCATGGCGGCCACGTTCGGGTGTCCGTGCGCCGCCGGGATCATGACGCCGATCGCGGTCGCATCCAGCATCAGCACGACGCGCAGCTTCAAGAGGCTGATGTAGTCGCGGGCGAGGCTCATGCCGGTCTCTTGTCGACGGCCAGGCGCGAGAGCGCGGGCGAGCGGTCGGCTCGCGGCAGGGTGAGTAACGCGATCGACAGGATGCCGGCCCACACGAGCGTCGCGATCGCGACGTGGAGGCCGTTGAAGAACGCGGCACCGCTCACGGCTGCGCCAGCGCCGATCGCCACCTGC
>VBJE01000125.1:0-2694 GCA_005879675.1 Chloroflexota bacterium | reverse complement strand
CGCCGACCGCGAGCACGGCGCCCCGGTGGAGCATCGCGAACCCGTTCGCGCCGGAGAAGTCGAGGGCGAAGCCGCTGCCACAAAGCGGCCACGACCGGCACGACTCGTCGGCCTCGCTGGCCACCACCGTGGAGCCGGTGAGCAGGAGCAGATACGTCGCCCCGGCGGCGACCGCCGGCAGACGCCCGCTCGAGCCCGTCGACGCAGGCAGCGACATGATCGCGGCCGCGAGCAGGAGGCCGAGGATGATCATCGCCAGCGCGAGGTGAACGAGCACGAGCCATGGCGCAAGCTCGTTGGCGACCACGACGGCGCCGAGCGGAATCTCGGCCGCGATGGCCACGGCTGAGAGCGTGGCCAGCCATGCCACCACCGGGCGCTGCCGGCGAAAGACGACCCACGCCAGCACCACCGTCGCCACGAGCAGCAGCCCGGTGACCGCCCCCACAGTGCGGTGCGAGTACTCGATGACCGAGTGGATGTCGGCTGCCGGATAAGGGCGGCCGTGGCACAGGGGCCAGTCGGGGCACCCGAGACCGGATCCGGTGACGCGGACCACGCCCCCGAGCGCGATCTGGAGATAGGCAAAAAACGCGGTCAGAAATGCAAGACGGCGAAAAAATGAAGCCGAGAGCATCCGAACGGCCAGTCTACTGACTGCTTAGGTTGGACAACTCCGCGGCCAGGACTCGCGCGTCGAGCTGGCCGATCTGCTTGCGGTCGATGGTGCCGTCGGCCTTCACGAACACGGTCGTCGGCAGCGCCGCCACGCCGTAAGCGCGGCCCACGGCCAGGTCGGAATCGAGCAGAGCCGGGCGATGGACGCCGATCCCGGCGAGGTACGAGCGGGCCGCGTCGCCGGACTCGCCCTCGTTGACCAGCAGGAGGCGGACACCGGTCCGCGCGGCGATGGTCTTGTCGAGGAGCGGCATCTCCGCCCGGCACGGCGGACAGTACGTGCCCCAGAAGTTGATCACGACCGGCATGCCGGCCAGATCCGCGAGACGCACCGTCGCGCCATCGGTCGTCCGCAGCTCGAAACCTGGCGCCTTGCCGCCTCCAGTCACGGGCGAAGGTTCGGAGCGGCCGATCGTGTTCAGCGCCTGGAGCACGTCGGGGGCTCCCCATCCATCCCCTCCCGCGGCGAGCTGCTTCAGGCCCTGCGCGCTCAGCGTGGTCACGAGCGAGGGCGGGATATCGTTCCCGATCTTCGGCGCACCGCGATAGACGAGGCGGATGTATCCGTGCCGGTCGAGCAGGGCCAGGGTCGAGGTATGGCTGTCGCCCGTTGCGATCGCGACGCCAAAGGGCTTCCAGAACGCGGCGACCTGCGCATCGGTGCCGGTCGCAAATGTCCAGTCAGCCCCAACCTGCTTCGCGTAGGCGGCGAGCACCCCCGGCGTGTCGGTGCCTGGATCGGTCGTCACCTCGACGAGCATCAACGAGCCCTGCTTGTGCCGTGAGAGCTGGAGCAGAAGCGCCGTGTACAGCGGGCAAGTCTCGTGGCACGTGGTGTGAAAGGCAGCGATGACGACGTCCTTGCCGGCGATCGCGTCGAGGTTGAAGGGCCGGCCCGCCTGATCGGTCAGGTCGAAGGCCGGCATCGCGACGAACCGTCCCGCGAGCTCGCCCAGGCCCAGGTTCACGTCGTCATTGCCGGCGTAGACGGCTCCGGGGATCAGCCGGCCGGATTCGATGCCCAGGAGCACCGGCTCGACCTGACCGCTCTTGACCTCGATCCGCACCGGCTCCGCCTGGTCGCCGACGCGTACGCCGTCGTAGACGCCGGCGGGGACCGCGACCTCGAGCAGCTGGCGCTGGTCGGGCGCCGCCGGCACCTCTCCGCCTACGCTGCCGACGGCCGACCACGATCCTCCAAGGCGAAGCGAGAGATCGACGGCGGCCAGCGACGACGAGGACCTACCCGACGCGATCACCACCAGCGTGCCCGTGTTGGGCTGGAGTCGCGGCACGCTCCACAGCACGACCACCGCGAGGACGGCAAACAGTGCCGCGCCAATCCAGAGAAAACGAGCCCGCGAGGTCAGAGCGTGAGCTGTAGTGGCGTGCCGCCGTAGCGGGCCGCGACGCGGTCGATGTACGAGGCGCACTTGTCCGCGATCGGCTGGCTCTCGACCTGGATCACGTTTTCGGCGTTGCTCTCGCCGCTATGGGAGAGGTTGAAGCTGCCCATGTACACGTACTCGTCCGCGACCAGGATCTTGGCATGCATGAAGTCGTGGACCGTGCCGACCGCGTAGGGCGTCGACCTCTTGGCTCCGAACTTCGCCGCCGCGATGACCGTCTTGAACGCCGCGATCTTCCAGGCGGCCCCACCGTTGGTTCCCCACTGGCGCTGGACCTCGTCCATCTGCGTCGCATCGTACACACCGGCGATGTCGACCCTGCCCTGCTCGCAGGCCTCGGCCAGCGTGCCGAGGATGGGTCCGGACGTGATCACCGGCGAGCACACCCGGATGCGCTTCTGCGCGGACGCTATCGAGCGAGACATCGCGTGCACCAGCTTTAGGCTGCGGCCCGGGCAGAAATAAGGACGGACGCGCGTGCCGTCCGCGAGCGTCGACCATGGCCAAGAGACGCGACCCGACGCGGCGACGATCGGGTTGTCCCAGAGGCCCTGGAAGTTGGCCGCGTACTCGGCCGCGATCTCGCCCGACTCGACGGTGAGGACCA
>VBJE01000124.1 GCA_005879675.1 Chloroflexota bacterium | reverse complement strand
CCGGTTCTCGACGGTGACACGTGGCGGCGCGTCGCAGCTGCTCCGGGTAGGTTCCGTCTACCTCAGCTCATCAAGCTGAGCGTTCAGCAGGTGCCGCTGCGCGGGCTGGCGATCAGCGTGCTGCTGAGCCTCGGCCTGCTCGCGGGCGCGCTGTGGCTGGGCTTTCCTCTCTGGCTGACGGGCGTGTTGTTCCTGCTGCCTTGGATACCGGTCTACTTCCCCGTGATCTCATGGCAGTACCGGCACTACGGCGCCTACGCGATCTTCGCCGCGATCACTGTGCTCCAGCTGGGGCACCTCGCCGAGCACGTGGTGCAGAACGTGCAGCTGGTCCAGAGTCACGGTTTCGCCCTCTCGTCGCGCGGCGTGTTCGGCCAGCTCGACACCGAAACGGTGCATTTCGTCTGGAACGTGCTGATCTGGATCGGCACCGCCTACCTGCTCTTCAAGTTCGGCAAGTGGAACAAGTGGCTCTGGATCTCGTTCGCGGCCGCAAGCCTGCACTCGATCGAGCACTTCTTCCTGTACTGGACTTACGTAGCGGATCACCAGTTCTACCTGCCGGCGGGGATCCTTGCCAAAGGCGGACTCATCGGCTCGCCGCTGGGACGGCCTTACCTGCACCTTGTCTACAACGTGGTCGAGATCGTGCCCTTCGTTCTGGCCTTCTGGGACCAGAGCAAGACGGTGCCGGTGGCCGCTGTGCACAGCGCGCCGGCGCGCGGGGCGAGCCGTCTTGTGCACCCGGCCGTGCTGACACCAGTCGCGGTGTTGGCAGGCATCGCTTTGACCTTGGGGTTGACGCAGTGGCCCCAGCGTCCACCGGCGGCCGCGGCTGCCGCGGTCGTGTGCAACAACGTGACGCAGCAGGTCGGCCTCGATTTCTACGGCGAGCCGGGCCCCGTCCTTGCGACCGACCGGCTACCGAAAACCATGCAGGCGAACATGGGTCAAGGAGTCGCCGTCGGGGACTACTTAAACAACGGCTACCTGGACGTATACGTGCTGGCCCAGAACGGTCACCAAAGCCGCCTGTTCCGGAACGATCCAGGACCGTTCGGTGGCCGCGTGTTCACCGACGTGACGGCCATGGCGAGGGTCGGACAGACTGGCCTAGGCCGCGTGGCCCAGTTCGCGGACCTGACGACCAGCGGACGCAAGGATCTAGTTGTCGTCAATGACTACGTCTCCGGCACCAATACGATGCCATCCAAGATCTATCGCAACAACGGCGATGGGACTTTCACCGACGTCACCCCGGGGTCGGGATTTGCGCCGGTCGGTTACATCGTCGGCGGCATGGCTCTCGCCGATACGTCCGGAAGCGGGCTGCTCGACATCTACATCAGCTACTGGACGTACGAGCTCGGAGCGTCACCACCCGACGCGAAACCGAAGGGCAAGTTCGGTTACCACAACATCTTCTACCGGAACCTGGGCAACTACCACTTTCAGGACGTCACTGACGAGGTCGGCCTGGGTGGGGTTTCGGTTGATGCGTTCACACCGGTGTTCGCGCGCTTCACCGGGCACCGGCTGCCCGACCTGTACGTGGCGGTGGACCACCGCTCGGACATGTTCTACGAGAACGTCAACGGGCACTTCCGACAAGCCTCGCTTCCACATGGCGTCGCTCACGCCGGCAACAACATGGGCGTGGCTGTCGGCGATGTGGAGAACAAGGGTGCGCTGGACATGTTCGTGACGAACATCTATGACCCGGTGGGGAACTTCGGCAACGTGCCCAGGGGCAACACCCTCCTGTTGCAGAACCCCGGACCGAGCGGCGGATTCAAGTTTGTCGACCAGGCGGCCCAGCGGCACGTGCTCGACGCCGGCTGGGGCTGGGGGGCTTCGTTTGTCGATGCGGCCGGCAACGGAAACATGGACATCTATGCGGTGCAGGGCTTCAACCAGTTCGTCGGGCTGCTCAGCATCCCGCTCAGCCAGAACCGCGCACACCTTTTCATGAATGACGGACACGGCGGATTCCAGCTCGCCTCGAAGACCGGATGCGACGTCCCAGGCGACCAGCGCTCGCTGGTCGTCTTCGATTTCAATCGCGACGGTCGGCCTGATTTCCTGATCAGTCAGGTGGACGGTCCGTTGATCCTGCTCGAGAACGATTCGCCCGCGGCCAACTGGCTCACCGTCGATCTCTCGCACGCCCCGGACAACCTGGCTGCGGGATCTCGCGTGATCGTGACCGCGTCCGGCAAGCCGACCTGCCAGTACATCCTGGCCGCCGGCAGCTACCTGGCCGGCCCGCCACGCGAGGCGTACTTCGGCCTGGCGGCCGCGTCGCGAGCCGACACCGTCAAGGTCGAGTGGTCGAACGGGACCGCGTCCGTCTTCCACAACGTCGCCGCGGGAACGGTGCTGCAAGCGACACCCTAGTGGCTGCTCACAAGGGGAAGCGGGCGGTTGTCACCGGCGCCGCCCGAGGCATTGGTTTGGAGACCGCTCGCCGCCTCCACGCGGAAGGCGCGGAGGTTCTCGCTGTGGACCGGACTGAAGCGTCTAACTCGTCGGGTTTCGAGACGCTCACTGTGGACCTCACGAGCGCACAAGAACGCGAGCAGGTGGTGAAGGAGGCGGGCGAGATCGATTACCTGGTCAACGCCGCCGGGGTGATCGAGCTGGCTCCGATCTGGGAGGTCGACGAGAAGCAGTGGGAGCACATCATGGGAGTCAACGCCCAGGCGCTGTTCTTTCTCACCCAACAGCTTGCTCCGAAATTGAGAAGCGGCGGCGCCGTCGTCAACCTGTCGTCTGCCGCCGCGAAGATCGGTGTCCCGGAAGGCGCGGTTTACGCGGCCTCGAAGGCAGCAGTCATATCGCTGACACGGAGTTTCGCTTTCGCGCTCGCCTCGCGAAACGTGCGCGTGAACGCGATCTGCCCAGGAATCGTCGACACGCCGATGCAGTCCGCGGTCACCAAGTCGATGGCCGAGATTCGCGGACAGACCGTGGAGGAAAGCATGGCCTTGCGGCTGAAAGGCATACCGCTCGGCAGGGTCGCCACGGCGGACGAGGTGGCCGGAGTGATCAGCTTCTTGCTGTCCGGCGAAGCGTCCTACCTGACCGGACAGGCGATCAACGTGACGGGCGGCATGGTCACCTGGTGAGCGGTTGACGGGAAAGGTCGCGCTCGTTTCGGGCGCGTCGGGCGGCATCGGACTTGCCTGTGCTCGTGCGCTTCGAAACCTGGGCTGTGAACTCGTGATCACCGAGCTGCCTGGTCAGCGAGACGCTGCACTTCATGCCGCCGAATCGCTGCACGGCCTGGCATTGGAGCTGGACCTGCGGGATCCCGCCCAGGCGGCCCGTTGCGTCGCCAACGTGGTCGATCGTTTCGGACAACTCGAGGTGCTGGTGAACAACGCGGGGGTCGTGATCAGAAAGCCTGCGTTGGAGCTGACCGTCGAGGACTGGGATGCCGTGCAGGACGTGAATTTGCGGGGAGCGTTCTTCCTGGCCCAGGCCGCCGCGAAAGTGATGACCAGCCGGCGGACGGGTCGAATCGTGAACATCGCGTCGATCTTCGGCCTGGTTGGCGGGCCGAACCGGGCCGCGTACTCAGCGAGTAAGGGCGGACTCGTCAACCTGACCCGCAGCCTCGCAGTCGAGTGGGCGCCGTTCAACGTCCAGGTCAATGCCGTGGCCCCGAATGTGACCCGCACTCCAATGACGGAAAAACTCCTATCTGATCCGGATGCCGTCGATGCGATCACGACCGGGACTCCAGCCGGTCGCCTCACGACAGCGGAGGACGTCGGCGAAGCCGTCGCGTGGCTGGCGGTGTCGGCTCCGGCCTACATCACGGGCGTGACGTTGCCGGTGGATGGAGGCTGGACCGCGAAATAGTTACGTTCACCGAGCAGACCTCCGGCCGGAGGACACTGAGAGCTTGGGGGCCGGTCGTCGTGATTGAAAATCATGTAGTAGTTAATCTCGAAGGACTGGTTATGCCGATAGGGTGCTCAGTGTTCAGCTCAACTCGAAGCAGGACTGCATAGCGGCGGCAGCAGC
>VBJE01000123.1 GCA_005879675.1 Chloroflexota bacterium | reverse complement strand
TGGCCTACCTCATGCGCGGCATACATTTCTAGGGCGACGGTACCGGGGAGGGGCTGCCGCCGCTGTTGGCGGCGATGCCGAACAGCGCCAGGCCCACGACAAAGATCAGGAACAGAAACACCAGCAGGAGCACGAACCCGAGGGCAAGGTGGACGAAGCCGATGATGATGCCCAGGTTCGCCATCCACATCCCCTGCTCGCCGGTGCGCCGGATCTGACCGCGGGCCATGAAGCCTGTGACGACCGCGATCACGGCCACGGTGATCCCGCCGACCACCGGGATGATGTGGGCGAAGAAGGACGCGATGGCCGCGACGAAGCTGACCACGGCGAGGTTGTTGGTCTGGGCCTGAGAGGTCGTGTAACCGGGAAGTCCCGGAGTGTGCGGTACCTGGGTCGAAGGCGACGACTGCTGGCCGGCGATGTAGGTCGGGGGCGGTCCGCCCTGCTGCGGCAGAGGGGGAATCTCTCCAGGCGTCGAGCTCACGTCGCTGAGTCTAGCCCGGGGTGGGTGAAGGCGACGGCGACGGATGGGACGCCGCGTACACGATCACGAAGACGATGAACAGGATGTAGACGGTGATGAAAGCAACCGTGAGACCGATCGCCACGTAGCCGACGATCAGCCCTGCCAGGGCGAGCGATCCGCCGGCCTCCCCCGTGCGCTTGATCTGGTGACGGGCGACGTGCCCCGCGACCACGGCCACCAGTCCGCCGAGACACCACGAGCCGATGACGGTGGAGGCGGCAAAGGAGATGCTCACGATCGCCCAGGGGTTGTAGTGCCGGTGCGCGGCGGATCCCTGGAGCTGAGGCGGTGGTGGCGAAGGCGCGACCGCCTCGCCGTGGGTCGAGCTCACGGCGCCGAGTGTATGGGTTCCTAGAATCCGATAGGGAGATGGCGGCTACCCTCGAGGACGCGATCAAGCGACGGCTCCAGGCCGTTCCCGACAGTCCTGGCGTCTACCTGTTTCGAGACGGCAAGACGCAGGTCATCTATGTCGGCAAGGCGCTGCGCCTCCGCGACAGGCTGCGCTCGTATTTCACCCCGGGCTACGCCGAGACGGCGCGAGTGTCCGAGCTCATCCGCCGGGCCACCGACTTCGAGTTCGTCACCACGGCCAACGAGGTCGAGGCGCTCGTCCTCGAGAACAACCTCATCAAGAACTATCGGCCCCGCTTCAACATCCGTCTCAAGGACGACAAGAACTACCTCTACCTGAAGCTGCCGGTGACGGAAGACTTTCCACGCGTCCACTACTCGCGGCGCGTGCTGAACGACGGGGCGCAGTATTTCGGCCCCTACACGTCGGCGCAATCGCTGCGCTCGACGGTCAAATCGATCCGCCAGCTGCTTCCCTTCCGCACGTGCAGCGACGAGATCTTCAAGCAGGGGAAGGTCTGCCTCGACTTCCACATCAAACGCTGTCCCGGGCCCTGCGAGCGAAGGATCAGTTCCGAGGACTACAAGGCGCGCATCAACGAGGTGGGCCTTTTCATGGAGGGCCGCTCCGACCTCCTCGTCCGCGAGCTGCACGACCGCATGGAGACGTCCGCGGCGCGGCTGGATTTCGAGAACGCCGCGCGCTACCGCGACCAGCTGCAGTCCATCGAGCGCATCGCCGACCGCCAGAAGGTGCTGACGCGGGGCCGGGACGACCAGGACATCGTCGCCTACGCGCGCAGCGGCAGCGACGTGTTCGTCGAGGTCGCCTACATCCGCCAGGGGAAGATGGTGGGGCACGACGGCCACGCGCTCGACGGCGGGGGCGATGTGAGCGAGCCCGAGCTGCTGCGCGGCTTCATGCTGCAGTACTACTCGAGCGCGACCCACGTCCCGCGGACGGTCATCCTGCCTGGGCCGGTCGAGGAGCCCGAGCTGCTCACCGGCTGGCTCACCGAGAAGCGCGGCCGGCCGGTCGAGCTCGCGGTCCCGCAACGTGGCCGGCTGCGGGCGCTGGTGACGCAGCTCGCTGAGACCGCGGTGCAGGAGCTCGAGCAGATCCGCATCCAGGCCGACTACGACCGCAGCCGCACCGAGCCGATGCTGGCGGCGCTGGCGGAGGCGCTGGACCTGGAGAGCCCGCCGAAGCGGATCGAGTGCTACGACATCTCCAACATCCAGGGCGACTCGGCGGTCGGGTCGATGGTCGTGTTCGAGGATGGCCGCCCCCGCAACGACCACTACCGCCACTTCCGGATCAAGTTCACGCCCGGCCCGAACGACTTCGCCATGCTCCAGGAGGTGCTGCGCCGGCGGCTGGAGAGGCTGGAGTCCGCGCAGCGGCGCGAGGAGGCCGACATCGTCGGCGACCGGTCCTTCACGAGCCGGCCGGACCTGATCCTGATCGACGGCGGGCGGGGCCAGCTCAGCGCGGCGCTCGAGGTGACGGAGGCCGCGGGCTACGCGGACATCCCGACGTTTGCCCTCGCCAAGGAGCGCGAGGAGATCTTCGCCCCTGGGCGGGCGGAGCCGATCGTCCAGGAGCGCAACTCCCCTGGCATGTTCCTGGTCCAGCGCATCCGCGACGAGGCGCACCGGTTCGCGATCACTCACCACCGCAAGGTGCGCTCCCGCAAGGCGCTGACGTCGCCGCTGGACTCGGTCGAGGGTATCGGCCCCGCGCGCAAGCGAGCGCTGCTGCGACACTTCGGTTCGGTGCAGGCGATCCGCGAGGCGCCGGTGGACGAGATCGTCAAGCTCGGCATCCCGGAGCGACTCGCAGCGCGGTTGAAGGAAACTCTGTGACCCTCATCATCGTCGGCGCCTCGGACCGGCGACGTCTGGACGACGCCGTCTCCGCGTTTGTTGAAGCCGGCTTCGAACGCATCCAGGAGCTGGACGGAGTGCGCGACGGCGACCTCGTCCTGGGCGTGACCGACGGAGCCGTCGAGCTCCTGCGCGAGGCCGACCGCCGCGGGATCAAGTACCTGCTCGTCCACGACGGAGAGGACGACGGGCAGGTGGGCGGCACCTATGACCGTGCTCATCACCGGATCGACGAGCCGCGCCGCCGCCAGGAGCTCGCGCAGCACCTTCGGAGCCGCAAGCGGCCGCTCGTCACGTGCCTGGCGTTTGGCTACAAGAACGGCGCCCCGTCGGACGCCGCCTTCGTTTTCGACACCCGGTTCCTGGAGAACCCCTACTGGGTTCCCGAGCTGCGACCGCTTTCGGGCCGCGACCCGGAGGTCGCCGAGTACGTGATGAATCAGCCCGAGGCCGGTCGACTTCTCGACGATGTGCAGCGCATGGTTCGCGACCTCGTGCCGCTGTATGAGCAGAAAGGCATGATGCACGTGGTCGTCGCCTTCGGCTGCAGCGGCGGACGCCACCGCTCGGTCGTGCTGGCGAAGGAGCTCGCTGAGCGGCTGCGGGAGCTCGATGGCATCGACGTCGATTTCGTGACCCGCGACATCGAGTGACCCGCGCGCTCGTCATCGGGGGTGCCGGCTTCATCGGCGTCGCCGCGTGCAAGGAGCTGATGCGCCGCGGAGTGGAGACGATCGCATCCGGGCGCAAGGAGCGACCGTTCGGGACCTTCACCAGCTATGTCGCCTTCGACCGCACGGACGAGGCTCAGCTCGAGCGCGCCCTGGCGCAGACCGAGCCCGACGTCGTCCTCGACCTTGCGTGCTACCAGCCGCACGAGGTCGAGGGGGTGGCGCGACATTTCCGCGGCGAGCGCTACGTCTTCGTCTCCACAGGCGTGTATCCCGACCTGCAAGGCAAGCCGGCGCGGGAGGAGGACTTCCAACCGCTCGATGGCGACCCGCCGCCGTCTCTTGACTACCGGGAGGGCAAGCGCTGGTGCGAGACCGTCCTGTCACGCCACGACGAGATTCCGTGGACGGTCATCCGGCCGCCGGCTGTCTTCGGTCCCGCGGATCACACGCTGCGGATCGCCGCCTACATCCAGCGCGTGGCCGATGACCCGCGCAAGGACACCGTGCACAAGGCCTACAACGCGTCGTTCGAAGGCCAGAGCCTGCGTGACCTCATCGAAGGGATTGCCCGGGCGCTTGGTGTGCCGGCCCGCCTGCACCCGATCCCGTTCGCCGACATGCCCGAGGGGGCGAGCCCTTACGGTCCCGACCCGCGACGCGGCGCGGGCTATGTCATCGACCGCGCCCGGCGGGAGCTCGGCTTCGAACCGTCGGCCATCGAGGACGCGCTTGCGGAGACGCTCGCCTGGTATCGCGTCGCCAAGCCTTCGCATCCCGGCTACGCCAACCGGGAGAAGGAGCTCGCACTTGCAAGAGACGACTGACCGCCTGGCCAGACGCCTTCGACGGCAGGCGGCCTGGTGCTCCGAGCTCGAGTCGCCGCTGTACGCGTCGCTGCTCGAGTCGGCGGCCGACGACCTGGAGTCCGGTGGCCCGACGGGCGAGGTCCTCGAAGGATTTGCCGATGAGCCGGGCACCGCGGCGCTGGCGCTGCGTTTGCTGGGCGCGTTGCATCGACTCGTGCTCAACGACACCCTGCCTGAGCTCGCGAGCCACTATCCGTCCACCGGGGGCGACGGCGACCCGGCCGCGGCGTGGCCTCTGTTCCGCCAGGCGCTGGTCGAGCACCAAACGAGGATTCGCGAGCTGCTGGCGAGCGGTTGCCAGACCAACGAGGTCGGACGCAGCGCCGCTCTTCTCGGCGGCTTCCTCGAGGCGGCGCATCGCACCCACCTCCCGCTGCGCATCCTGGAGATCGGAGCGAGCGCCGGGCTCAACCTGCGCTGGGACCGATACCGGTACGAGTCCGCCGCGGGGGCGTGGGGCGATCCCGCGTCCCACCTTCGGTTCACACATTCCTTCGAGACTCCGCCGCCCATGGAGCGAACCGCCGACGTCGTCGAGCGCAAGGGCTGCGATCTCAACCCGATAGACCCGACCACGGAAGCGGGGGCGCTGACCCTGCGGTCCTTCATCTGGGCCGACCAGCTGAGCCGGATGGCGCAGCTCGACGGAGCCATCGACGTCGCCCGCGAGGTGCCGGCCGAGGTCGAGAAGATCGACGCCGCGACGTTTGTCGAGCGCGAGCTGCGACGAGTGGATGAGGGCGTCTGCACCGTGGTCTTCCACTCGGTGTTCACGCAGTACGTCGACGAGCCCGGCAGAGAGCGCATCGCGGCCGCGCTGCGCGCGTCCCCTGCGTTCCACCTGAGCATGGAGCCGGAGGAAAACACGTTCGAGATCCGCCTGAACGGCGAGCTGCTCGGCACGTCGCGCGCCCACGGGACCCACGTGCGCTGGCTGACTACTCCTCGGCGTGACTCCGATTGAGCACGTAGGCGGCGAGAAAAGCGACGACCACCAGCCCCGGCGACCAGCCCAGCCCTGGCCCAAAGGGGTCGTAGGCCGAGAGGTCGACGAACACCGCCAGGCCGCTGACCGCGGCGAACACCAACACGATCAACACCCCGCGGATTGCGCCGTGCCGTGCGAAGAACAGCTCCAGCTCCAGCTGCCACCCCGGCCGGTGGCGCTCATGGACCTGCACCTGGCTCGCGGCGTGGGCGGCGATCCGCTCCCGCCGGCCCATCCGATAGCGCGCGCTTCGAGGCAGCGTTTCGTATGGGACGTGCTCGATCTCACGCTCCCGGGGCGGAGGAACCTCGAGCGGTTCCCACAACGGCTCGTGTCGGTACCGCATATAAAGGACGTAGGCGATCACGCCCAGCGCGAGCCAGCCCATGAAGATGAACGTCGAGTTGGAGATGTTCTGAAACACGAGCTGCGTGAAAACCGTGCCGATGAACAACGCGCCGACCAGCGACAGGACGGGGATGCTGTCGCGGCCGAACCGCACGTTCCACGGCATGCGATAGGGACGGTGCGCATCACGGACAGGTGCGCGGAGCAGAACGCGAACGTCGCGGCCAGCGAGTAGACCGCGCTCATGAGGTCGATCTCCTTGCTGCCGACGAGGATTCCGGGCAAGACCAGGAGCGCCGCCCCGATGCCGAACACGATGATCGACACGTACGGCGTCTTGTACTTCGGGTGCAGGCGAGCGAGCCGATGCGGAAGGAGATCCACGCCTGCCATCGAGTAGCTGAGCCGGGAGATCCCGATCAGACCGGCGTTCGTCGCGATGACCAGGATCGTGAAGGCGAGGATCCCGACCCAGATGCCGGCCCAGAAGCGCAGCGGCTCCATGAAGCCGGTGACGATGCCGGCCACCGGGTCTGCCTTCCAGGTGGTCGCGAGGTGGGTCGTGTACGTGCTGTCGACATGCTCGACCGGAAAGACGCTAAGGCCGATGGTCGGCAGAAACGCGGAGACGAAGAGCACCGCGATGATCACCCACCACGTCGCCAGCGGGACGTTGCGGCCTGGGTCCTTCGCCTCTTCGGACAGGTTGGAGATCGTCTCGATGCCCGTGTACGTCACCATCGCGATCGAGACGCCGGCAAGGAGGTTTCCCCATGTCGGCGCCACGCCGAGGTGGATGCCCTCCAGGATCCTGTTGATGTTGAGAAGCAGGATCAGGCCGAGGATGACGAGCACCAGCTGGGTCACGAGGTCCGTGAACGCAAGGACCAGGTTCAGGATGCTCGACTCGTTGATGCCGATGACGTTGACGACGATTAGCAAGCCGATCAGCGCCACGGTGGCGCCGATGTGCCAGGCGTTGTCGTTCTTCAACAGCCGGAAGATCGGGCTGTACTTCTCGAAGAACCCGAGGTAGCTGATCGCGAAGTAAGAAGAGATGGAGACGGTGGCGGTGTAGTTGAGCAGCTGCACCCAGCCGACGATGTAGCCGATCGGCGCGTTGAAAGCCCGTCGCGCGAAGCTCGAGCTGCCGCCGGCATGGGGAAGGGCGGCGGTGCCCTCGGCGTAGTTGAGAGCGGTGGTGACGAAGATGAATCCCGCCAGCAGCAGCGCGACCGGCGTCAGGCCGAGGGCGAACGCGGCGGTGACGCCCAGCGCGTAGTAGATGCTCGAGCCGACGTTGCCGTAGCACGCGGCGAAGAGCGCGCCGGGACCCAGGGTGCGGGGAAGCTTGGCGGGGCGGCGGACGACGACCCGAAGATCGCCCGGCCTGCGGCCGCGCCGGGCTACCGACTCACCCATCGAGCCGAGCGTAATTGATCGACCTTCTAGACGATCAGGTCCTTCAGCTCGCGCGGGTAGTCCGTCATCACGCGCCGTCCGTCGTCGGTGATGACGACCGTGTCCGAGTGCCGGAAGCCGCCCAGTTCCTTGATGTAGACGCCGGGCTCGACCGTGAACACCATCCCGGGCTCGAGCACAGCATCGTCGCCGCGGTCGAGGAAAGGCGCCTCGTGGCCCTCGAGTCCGATCGAGTGCCCGACATGGTGGCGAAGGTTTTCGGCCACCCCGAGCTCCTCGGCCAGGCGGACGGTGGCTAGCTCGACCTCGCCCGCCGGCACGCCAGGCGCCATGACCTCGATGGCCCTGGTCTGCAGGGCGAGCATCGCGGCAAAAGCGCGCTCCTGCTCGGGCGTCGGCTCGCCGACGATCATCGTCCGCTCGAGCTCGCTGCGGTAGCCGTCGATGTTCGCTCCGGCGCCACTCACCAGGACGTCGCCTGTCTGGATGCCGTGGCCCTTGACGAACCCGTGTGGCATGGCCGTCGACCTGCCGGCGACGAACATGGCGATGAACCCGCTGTCGTCGTTGCCGCGCGGGCGCCAGCCGGGCATCTCGTGCACCATCTCGAACAGGGTCTGGGTGGCCGGAGGGACGTAGCACTCCATCTCCGTCTTTCCGACCTCGATCGCGGACTGCATGCGCCGGTGGCCACGAGCGCCCCACTCGCAGCTCAGCTGGATGCACTCGAGCTCGGCCTTCGACTTCACGCGCCGCAGCGACTCGACGATCATCTCGGCGTCGAGCGGCCGGGCGCCGGTCAGGTCGCTGAGGAGGGGGCCGCGGTAGCCCCAGAAGGGAACGTAGCCGTCGTGGTCGGCGCCGGTGCGCTTGGCGCGGGCGTTCATCTCCGTCAGCAGCCCGGCCACAGTCTCCATGGGGTGCTCGGCGCCGGGGTATTCGAAATAGACGCGGACCTGGTCGACGGTGGTCGCCGACTCGGCGTGCTCTTTCTCCACCGCCGGCACGACCAGCGCTGACTGCCCGCTCGAACCGACGAGGAGCGCGATCGGGCGCTCGGTGGGGATGTGATGGAAGCCGGTCAGGTAAGCCACGCGCGCCGGGTAGAACACGCAGAGCGCATCGAGGCCGGCGGCCTGCATGCCGGCGGCGACGGACTCGCGACGCATCCCGTACTCGGCCTGGGAGATCTCAGGCAGGGGCGCATTCGGCTTCGGCCCGCGGGGCCGGCGCGGCCTAGTAGGCGGCAAGCTTCCGCATCGCCTCGGCGATCTTCTGCGGGCTGGGCATGAAGAACTCCTCCTGCGGGGTGTTGAAGGGCATGGCCGGGATATCGGGTCCCGCGACGCGCACGACCGGACCGTCGAGGTCCTCGAACGCGTGCTCGGAGATGATGGCCGAGATCTCGGCGCCGAAGCCGCCGGTCAGGTTGTCCTCGTGGACGACCATCGCCTTTCCGGTTTTGCGCACAGAAGCCAGGATGGTCTCCCGATCGAGTGGCGCCAGCGTGCGCAGGTCGACGACTTCGACGCTGACCCCCTCCGCCTCGAGCTGCGCCGCCGCCTCGAGGCAGAAGTGGGTCATGAGCCCCCAGGCGAAGCAGCTGAGGTTCGTGCCTTCGCGGCGGATGGCGGCCGGGCCGATGGGAACGAGATGGTCGCCGTCGGGAACCTCCTCCGTCACCAGCCGGTAGACCTTCTTGTGCTCCAGGAAGAGGACCGGGTCGGGGTCCCGGACCGCCGACTTCAGCAGGCCGTGCGCGTCGGCGGGCATGCTCGGGACCACGACCTTGACCCCGGGCACGTGGGCGTAGAAGGCCTCGATCGACTGCGAGTGGTAGAGGCCTCCGTGGACTCCTCCGCCGAAGGGCGCCCGGATCACGATCGGCACCGACCAGTCGCCGTTCGACCGATAGCGCGTGCGCGCCGCCTCGCTGACGATCTGGTCAAAAGCTGGGTGGATGAAGTCCGCGAACTGGATCTCCGCGATCGGCACCAGGCCGTTCAGGGCCGCGCCGATCGCGACGCCGACGATCGCTGACTCCGCGAGCGGCGTGTCGAGGACACGCGCCTCCCCAAAGCGCGCGTACAGCCCGTCGGTGGCTCCGAAGACGCCGCCCTTGCGCCCCACGTCCTCGCCCATCACGAGCACGCGCTCGTCGCGCTCCATCTCCTCCGTGATCGCGGCGCGGACCGCCTCGATCATGCGCATCTCGGGCATCTAAGGGAATTGTCGCGCGGACAACAAATAAGTGGACTGGAGGCGTTCGGTCGCGCGTTAGACTCGTGGCAGGGGCCCCCGCGAAATCACGCCGAAAGCTCTGATTTCGTGGGGATCAGAAAGGGGGGAGGTAAATCACCTTCCTGGAGGTACGCGCGATTTCGTTCTCGGCCGACGTCAAGAACGAGATGGCGGGGCTTCTGCCAGCCCGGCCCTGCTGTCAGCTGAGCGAGCTGCTCGGCGTCTATTACGGCTCGCGTGGACGGCTGCTGGGCAACGAGCGCGGGCGGTTCGCCTACTTCTCCCTGCTTCGCAACGCCGTTGCGCGCAAGGTCGTCCGCCTCGGCCGCGCGGTGGCGCGGATGGAGGCAAAGTACCAGGCAGTCAAGACTCGCAAGCGGATGTCCTTCTTCATCGAGCTTTCGCTCCCTCCCGAGCTGGTGCCCGCGTTCACGCGGCCACCCGTGCACGCGCTGCCCGAGGCGGCCTGCGACCGCAAAGCCATGCTGCGCGGCCTGTTCCTGGGGTGCGGG
>VBJE01000122.1 GCA_005879675.1 Chloroflexota bacterium | reverse complement strand
ACGCCCATGCGGCTCGTCTATCTGGTGGTCGCGCTACTGGCCGGATTCTCAGCCTGGACCAGCCAATGGGCGCCAACGCCGGTACGAGCCGGCGCAGCCCTGATTCTCGCCGCGATCGGCGCTGCGGCTGCATGGGGTCGGTGGGGAGGACGCCCGGTCGACAGTTGGGCCGCAGACATGCTCGCTTTCGTTCTCGCCACGTATCGCGTCCGGTGGCGGTGGCCGCGCCTCCACCGATGGCGATTCACGCGCAAGCGTTGATCGGTATCGTGCGCCGTGCCGCGGAGGAGCGGTGGGCCCAGCATGCCGTAGGCACGACGATCATCGACACCACTCCTATCGGCTTCGCCGGGGCCGCGGAGGACGACCGCCAGAAGTGGCTCAACGGCTTTCGGCGGCTGATCGACGGACTGGACGCCCCACTCCAGGTGGTGATCCACGTGCGCCCCGGGACCGATGAAGAGCTGGCGGCCCAGGCAGATCTTCCAGCCGACTTCGACGACATGCGCGGCGCCGACCTTGCGTTCGCGAGCGCTATCCAGCGCTCCGCGACGTCCCACTCCGTCCTCACATCTCTGGTGGTCGCTGATGCTCATGCCTCGCGCCTGCGCGCGGCGCTCACAGACATGGGGATCGCCTGCGCGCCGAGGCAAGAGCGGCCTGGGACCGTGTTCGGGCGCGAGGTCGCCTCGCGCTTCCTGCACATCGGCGGCTTCAGCCGGAGCTGGTACGTGGATCGGTTGCCGGGCACCGACCTCGACCCTGGTTGGCTCTTCCGCCTACTGCCCGACGGACTGAAGATCGCGCTCTCGTGGCACGCCACACCGTTGCCGGCGGCGTGGATCGTGGGCTATCTCCAGCGCCAGCTGGTAAACATGCGCGCCAGCCGCCTCCTCGATTCGGCGGTCGGCGCGTCCGACCCCTCCCTCGCGGGCGCGCTGCCGAACGCCGAAGACCTGCAACGTCGGCTTGCCTCGAGCCAGGACAAGGCGTTCCACGTCTCGACCTACATCACGCTGACGGCACCGTCTGCTCAGTATCTCGAGCTCGGATCGCACCGGGTCGAGGCGGCCGCGCGCGCTGTCCTGTGCGACCTTCAGCCCTGCACCTTTCGCATGCTCGGCGGCTTCCTGGCCACTGAGCCAGGCGGCCCTGACGGCCTGCAGCGCAGACGGGTCCTCGACTCGAGCGCGCTGGTCACATTCTTCCCCTGGCGCGAGCCCGACCTGCAGCAGCAGGGTGGCCTGCTCATCGGCCGCAACCGCGCGACGGGCGCGCCTGTCCTCGTCGACCCTTTCGACCAGCGGCTTTACGCCAACGCCAACGTCGGTGTCTTCGGACACTCGGGCGCGGGCAAGACCTACTTGCTGTCGGCCCTGGCCATGGGCGCGCTGGGCAAGGGCATCCAGGTCTTCATCGTCGATCCCGAGCACGAGTACGGCGACCTGGCGCAACAACTCGGCGGCGTCGACGTGCAACTGGCGCTGGGTTCCGGACACGCGCTCAACGTGCTCGATTTGAAACTTTCCACCGTCCACGACGAGGCCTGGCTCGGTCCCGCGGCCGCCGACGCGGTCGATCTCTGTGCATGTGTTTGCGGTGGTCTCGACGAAGCCGAGCGCGCTGTGGTCGAGGGCGCCGTACGGCATGCGTATGACGAACTGCGAGAGCCCGTCCTCCGCGACGTGGCCGAACGGCTGCCGCGCGAATCGCGCGTCGCTCTCATCCTCCACCGCTGGGTCACGGGCAGCCTGGGCCGCATGTTCAGCGCGCCTACCAACGTGGACCTCGAGGCACCGATCATCGCCTTCGGAATGCGCGAACTGCGCGACGAGATGGTGGCACCGGTGCACTTTCTCCTCGCGGAAGCGCTATGGACCCGCATCAAGCGCAGGGACCGCCGGCGGTTGCTGGTCATCGACGAGCTCGGCCTCCTTTTCGAAGACGCCACCATTCGCCGTTTCGTCGTCAGCCTCGCGCGTCGCATCCGCAAGTACGACGGATCCCTCGTGTTCGCCACCCAGAATCCAGGCGACCTGTTGAGCTCGGACCAGGGGTCGGTCGTCGCCACCAACCCCGCGGTGGCGTTCTTCGGCGCCCAGCGACCGAGCGAGGCGGCGAAGTTGCAGCATGCGTTCCACCTCAGCCCCCAGCAACGAGGCTTCCTCGAGACGGCTCATCGCGGCGATTTCCTGCTCGCGGCCGGCTCCGACCGACTCGCTATCGGGGTCAAGGCCCCGCCCTGGCAAGAGGAGGTCATGCGACGCGCGCGTTCAGCGGCGCGTCCGCCCCCCCTCGCGTAGGCTTACTCGCGATGGCGAGGGTCCTTCACTACCGCCTTTACGGACTTCCCGAGCACCGCCTGGAGCGCGTGCACGAGCAGTTCGGTGCGCTCGGCGGCGTACGAGCCTGGCGCTCCGGCAAGCCGTGGGTCGCGAGCTCGCATTCGCGCGGCCTGTTCGAGATGGAGTACTTCCGCCACCTCGTGAGCGAAGAGGACAAGCACCTCAGCGCCGCCGGCTTCGTCAAGATGGCCGGCGACGAAACAGACGCGTTGATCATGGCGATCTTCATGCGCGACCTCAGCGCGGAGTACACGATTCGCACCTCGATTCGCGACGAAGACCACCCGCTCGCGAAATTACGCCACCTCGACTTCCGTTTCGGTCGCCTGCCCAGCGGACAGTCGCTCGAGGACGTGCTCGCCAAACGGCCCGTGATCAAGAAGGTCGAGGGCGAGCGGATCTTCTTCTATCCGCCGACCTTCCGACTCCATTCAATGAGCCCACCCAGCCCCGAGTGGGCGTACGCGCTGTGCGGCATCCGCGCCTACGCACCGACACTCCTCGAGGCGGAACAGGAGGCGCTCAAGATTCTGCGGGGGTTTGGCCACCTTGGCGGCTGAGGCCGCGGTCGCGACGGAAGGCACCCTCCGCTCGGCCGATGGCACGAAACTGGCCTATCGATCCTGGCCGACGCCGAGCGCGCCGATCACGTTCGCGGTCGTGCACGGCCTCGGAGAGCACAGCGGGCGCTACGAGCGTTTCGCCGCCGGGATGGCCCGCCACGGTATGGCGACTTACGCGGTCGACCTCCGCGGCCACGGCAAGAGCGAGGGCCAGCGCGGGCACGTCGACTCCTGGTCGCAATGGATCGACGACGCCGCGGCGTTTGTCGCCCACGTCGAGTCGGAAGCGCCGGGCGAGGTCGTGCCGCTCGGCCATTCGTTCGGCGGCGCGGTGATGCTGAGCACGGTTCGGGCGGGCAAGCTCGTCAACGCCAAGCGCTTCGTCGTTTCGAGCCCCGCGCTCCGCCTCAAGGTGACCGTTCCGGCCTGGAAGTCGAGCCTGGCCGGCGTGGCCTCCAGACTGGCGCCGCGACTGGCCATGGACAACGAGGTCAATCCGGCCACCGTCTCGCGGATCCCGGAGGTGGTCGAGGCCTATCGCACCGATCCGCTGGTGCACTCCAAGATTTCGAGCCGCCTTTACGCAGAGTGGTGGCGAGCGGCGGCCGACAATCTCGAGCAAGCGGGCGACATTCGCATTCCATTCTTGATACTTGCCGGCAGCGCCGACCCCCTCATCGATCCCGCGGGCAGCGCGGAGCTGCATCGTCGTTCGCCGGCCATGAGCGAGCTCCGGATTCTCGATGGTCGGTACCACGAGCCGTTCAACGACCTCGGCAGCGATGAGGTCTTCGGCCTCCTCGCGAATTGGCTGGGCAAGTGAGCACCGCGCCGGC
>VBJE01000121.1 GCA_005879675.1 Chloroflexota bacterium | reverse complement strand
ACCGGCGAGGAGGTCTACGCGTTTGCCGTCCTGCTCGAAGAGGAAGGCGTCCTCGATCGGTGCAACATCTATGCCACCGACCTGAACGAGGACCTGGTCGCGGTGGCGAGGATGGGGTCCTATCCGCTCGAGCGTGTGCGCAAGTATCAGGAGGCTTACCAGGCCGCTGGCGGGCAGGGCTCGCTGGCGGACCACTACACGGTCGCCGGCCGGAGCGCGCGCTTCAACCGATCGCTTCAGACGAGCGTCACCTGGGCCCGCCACAACCTCGTCAGCGACGGTTCTTTCAACGACTTTCACCTGGTCGTCTGCGCGAACGTCCTCATCTATTTCCGCGATTCCTGATCCGCGGCGGTTATCTCGCGCTGGGCAGGAGCGAGTCCCTGATCAGCTGTCCCGATCGCGACCATTACGAGCAGGTTCGGGAGGGGATAAGCCTGTTCAGGAAGACGAGATGGTGACCAGGACCCGCGACACCACCCGCGAAACCGAGTCGACGGCCGCCAAGGGAAAGTCGAAGGTCGGAATCCTGGTCGTCGACGACGACACCACGAAGCGGTTTGCGCTGCGCACGATCCTGGCACCGCTCGACGAGGAGATCGTCGAGGCTTCGTCTGGTGCCGACGCCCTGCGCCAGCTGCTGCGCAACGAGTTCGCGGTCGTGCTGCTCGACGTGCGGATGCCGATCATGGACGGCTTCGAAACCGCGCAGCTCATCCGCCAGCGGCCGCGGTCGGAGCTGACGCCAATCATCTTCGTCACGGCGCTCGACCAGGCCGAGACCGACATGGGCCGTGGCTATACGCTGGGCGCGGTCGACTTCGTCTTCGCCCCGGTCGTGCCCGCGATCATGCGCGCCAAGGTGAGCGTCTTCGTAGAGCTGTATCGGGCGCAGCAGGAGCTGCGACGCTACCGGACACAGCTGGAGACGCTGGTCGAGGAACGCACCATCGCCCTGACCGCGATCAACCGCGAGCTCGAGGCCTTCAGCTACTCGGTGTCGAACGACCTTCGCGCGCCGCTGACCACCTTCGATGCGTTGAGCAAGGCCATGCTCGAGGACCCCGCCGGCAAGCTCGACAGGCGCACGGTCGACCAGCTGCGCAAGATGCGCGCCGTCAGCGAGCGCATGGCCTCGGTCTTCGACGGCCTGCAGATGCTGTTCCGCCTGACGAGCGGGGAGATCCGGCGCGAGGCGGTGGACGTGAGCGCGCTATCCGCTCAGATCGTCCAGGAGCTGCGGACGACAAGTCCCAAACGCAAGGTGGACGCCGACATCGCGTCCGGGATCGCGGTCAACGGCGACCAGCGCCTCGTGCGCATCCTGCTCTCGAACCTGATCAGCAACGCCTGGAAGTTCACCAGCACCAAGCCGGCGCCCCAGATCTCGATCGGCCAGGAGGTGACCGACGGCGAGGCCCGCGTTTTCGTCAAGGACAACGGCGTGGGCTTCGACATGATCGATTCCCACCGCCTGTTCGGCGCCTTCCAGCGCCTGCACAGCCAGAGCGAGTTCGCCGGCGCGGGCATCGGGCTGGCCACGGCGCGGCGGATCGTCAACCGCCACGGCGGCCGGATCTGGGCCGAGGGCGCCGTGGGCGAAGGGGCGACCGTCTACTTCGTCTTCTAGCTCTCTTCCCGCTTAAGCCCCTGCGCGCAAGCGCGATAAGGACGGCTCGCAAGCTCGCTTCGCCATCTGATTGCTCCCTGACCCTCTCCCCGAAGGGGAGAGGGACTCTGTCTGCCCTCTCCACGAAGGGGAGAGGGGTCTGACCGGGCGTTCTAGAGATGGCATGCGCACGCGCCGGGTTCATCCGCTCACGGCCTTCTGGGCGTTCTGCATGGTCGCCGGCATCGTCCTCATGGCGTCGTTCAGCTACGGCATGTGGAAGGGCCACGACGACCAGCAGCACCTGAACCAGCAATGGCGCTACGAGGTCGGCACGCGAGACGCCATCCCCAAGGCGGTCGACCCGAAGCTCAAGCGGCCGGTCGACGGCGTCGACTTCGCGATCCGGATTCCGAAGCTCGACTACTTTGCGGCCATCCGGGAGGGCATCGACAGCGGCGTGCTGTACTCAGGGCCGGGGCACTATCCCGCGACGCGCTGGCCGGGCGACCCAGGGACAGTCGGCGTGGCGGCGCACAACGTGTACTGGATCAACTTTCCCCAGCTCGCCAAAGGCGACGAGATCGACATCGAGACACGCTACGGCGCCTACCGATACCAGGTCACTCGCACCGAGATCGTCGATCCTGACAACAGGACCGCCCTCGTGACCGACGAGAACGGCTACCACCTGACCCTGACCACCTGCTGGCCGCTGTGGGCGGGGGCGTTCGCCACCCAGCGCTACATCATCCACACCGACCAGGTGTGGCCGGTGCCGGTGCGCCCCGGCTACACGTAAGGGGGTTGCTTACCTGGCCTCCAGGTGCAGGTCGATCAACGGCGCGCCTTCCTGGTGGCCCACGACGACGATCGCCGTCCCCTCCGCGACCCAGATCGTGAGCGTGTTCGACTGGTTGATGAAGTTCTGGTTGCTCGCCAGCTTGCCATGGACGTACGGTGGCAGGGCGTCGGGCGTCTTCTCCTTCTTACCAACCGAGCCCGCGACGGTGAGGTTGCTCTCGGTGAAGGGCACGCGCACGGAAACCCCGATGCCGACGCTCGCGTTGAAGAGCGTCAGCAGCAATCCGGCGGTGAGGACCACGACCACGCTCGCGCACCCGCAACCGCAGCCGCCGCTGCTGCACGACCAACGCCGGTTGCGACGGCCTTCGCTCAATTCGCGTCAATTCTGATCCTCGACGTAGTCGAACCTGCGAGGCCGTTTCCTTCTTATGACCCTGATGGCCCAGATGTGGATGATCTACTGGCTGCGCGGGCCCGAAGGGTGGCGGCGATGGATGGGTCTCGCGGTCTCGAACTAGCCTCCGGCGATCGCTCCGATGATGAGGAGCGGCTCCTTCCCTTCCACCACCGGAGCCGGCAGCGGAGCGTCGAGCGCGTCGTTGGAGAGATCCTCCTCGCAGGCGAAGATGCGGATCATGGGCCGGCGCTTCTTCGTCACGGCGTCGCGCATGGTGCCCAGCAGCGCGGGGTGGCTCGCCTCGAGGGCGTCGATCACCGAGCGCTGGGTGGCCGGCCCGCTGACCTGGACTTCCACCACCCGCCCAACACCCGCGAGGATCTGCAGGTTCCGCGGCAGGACGACCTGGATCATGCCAGCGTCTGCACCTCCACGCTCAGGACCGCCGGCAGGTCGCGCACGATCGCCTTCCAGGAGTCCCCGCCGTCCGGGGAGACGTACACCTGGCCGCCGCTCGTGCCGAAGTAGATGCCGGACGGGTCGAGCGAATCGACATCCATGGCATCTCGCAGCACGTTGACGTAGCAATCCTTTTGGGGCAGTCCGTTGGTCAACGCCTCCCAATCGTCGCCGCCGGTCTTGCTCCGGTACACGCGGAGCTTGCCTTCCGGCACGAAGTGGTGCGAGTCGCTCGTGATCGGGATGACGTAGACGGTCTCCGGCTCGTTCGCGTTGACGTCGACCACGAACCCGAAGTCGGTGGGCAGGTTGCCGCTGATCTCTCGCCACGAGTCGGCGCGATCATCCGTGCGCATGACGTCCCAGTGCTTCTGCATGAACAGCGTCTGCGGCCGTGATGGGTGCATGGCGATGCGATGCACGCAGTGGCCGACCTCGGCGTCAGGGTCGGGGATGTGGTTGGAGCGTAGACCCTGGTTGGTCGCCTTGAACGTCTTGCCGCCGTCCTCGGTGCGAAAGACGCCCGACGACGAGATGGCGACATACATGCGGTCCTCGTCGGTCGGGTCGA
>VBJE01000120.1 GCA_005879675.1 Chloroflexota bacterium | reverse complement strand
TACTGGAACTGGTTGCCGGCCGTCTCCCACGACTTGCCGCCGTCGTTGGAGCGCTGGAGGACCTGACCGAACCATCCGCTCGACTGCGAGGCGTAGATCCGATTCGGATCCGCCGGCGAAGCCTTGAGATGGTAGATCTCCCACCCGGCGAAATGAGGCCCCTCGACTTTCCAGCCCTTGCGGCTGCCATCGGAGGTAAGGATGAACGCACCTTTTCGGGTGCCGACCAGTACGCGAACTCCACTCATTGCTTCACCCCTGGGGACAAACGAATCCGTTCATGCAGGTATAGACCGACTGGAACACTAAAACTAATCGGTCGGGCGGAGCATCAGCCGCGCGGGCCGCGGACCCCGCCCTCCCCCC
>VBJE01000256.1 GCA_005879675.1 Chloroflexota bacterium | reverse complement strand
GCATGGTGCTGCCCGCGGAAACAGTGCACTCGGCCGTGGTCGGACCTTCCGGCTGCACGTGCATCGAGGGCCACCGCTAGGCCTCTTCTCGGCTGAGACTCGGGGCGTAATATGGGCGCCGACGTGAGCATCATCGAGTTCATCCGCGACCGCGCCAGGTTTTACAACTGCCCGGTGTGCGGGCGCAGCTTGAAAGGCTGCGACGTCCAGGTCCTCAGCCACGAGGACGAAAGGTTCCACCTGCAAGTGACGTGCGCCCAGTGCCAGGTCACCTTCATCGTCGTCCTGGCGATCGCCGGCGGAGCGGTCGACGAGATCGAGAGCGCGCTGCCGGATCCCATCGAGGAGCCGGTCCCCGCGGCGGAGCCGATCAGCGTCGACGAGATCCTCGACCTCCACCTCTACCTCAAGAATTTCCAGGGCACGCTCACGGAGCTGATCCACCAGCACGACCACAGCCGCGGCTGATCTCGGCTCCGAGCCGATGAACCGGATCTATCTCGACGACGCCGGCTCGGCGCCTGTTCTGCCCGAAGTCGCCGAGGCGGTGCGCGGGATCCCGGCCGGCAATCCCTCCAGCATCCACGCCGAGGGTCGGGCGGCAAGGGCCGCGCTCGACCTGGCGCGAGACAGGGCGGCCGAAGCCATCGGCGCGACGCGGCTCGAGGTGACGTTCGTCTCCTCCGGCACGGAGGCGGTGAACCTCGCGATCTTCGGCACGCGGGGCCGGCTCGTCACGTGGGCGGCCGAGCATCAATCCGTGATCGCGGCCGCGCGGCGGTCGCAGTCTGGAGGCCGCGAGGTGGTGATCGGGGGCGTCGACAGCGCCGCGATGGTCGACGCCGAAGCGATCACGCCGGGCACGGCGGTCGTGTCGATCGGCCTGGCCAACAACGAGGTGGGGACGATCCAGCCGGTGGCCGAGATCATCGCCCGCGCCCACGACCTCGGCGCGATAGTGCACGTCGACGCCTGCGCCGGCCCCCGCTGGATCCCGTTGCCGGACGAGGCAGACCTGGTCTCGATCAGCGGTCACAAGCTCGGCGCGGGGCGCGGAGGTCTGCTGTTCGTGAGGGAAGGGCTGAGGATCGACCCGCTCATACATGGCGGTCCGCAGGAGTGGGGCCGCCGGGCCGGCTTCGAGGACGTCGCGGCCGCCTCCGCGGTCGCCGCCGCCCTCGCGGCATGCCGCGACCAGCGCGACTCGCGCCGCCTCACCGCCGAACGCCAGAGCCACAGGCTGAGGGAGGTCCTCGTCGATCTCGGCGGCGTCCTCACCGGGGCCGGGGCCCGCTTGCCCAACTTTGCCACGTGCACGTTCGACGACCGGCGGGGCGAAGACATGCTGCTTGCGCTCGACCTGGCGGGCATCGCCGCGTCGAGCGGGTCGGCCTGCGCGTCCGGATCGCTTGACCCTTCGCACGTCCTCCTGGCGATGGGGCTGAGCATGAAGGGCGCGCTGGGCAGCCTGCGCCTGACGACAGGCTACGCAACCAGCGACGCGGAGATCTCGCGCGCGGTCGAGATCCTGCGCTCGGTGCTAAGCCGGGTTCCGGTCCGTGGCTAGCGTCGAGGAGGAGCTGGCCCGCCGCCTGGCGCAGGGCCAGGAGGTCGTGCTCGCGACGGTGGTCAAGCTCGACGGCGAACCGCCGTCGCAGCCGGGCGCCAAGCTCTTGATGTCGCGCGATGCCGCGCTCGCCGGCACCCTGGGCTGCAGCGAGTTCGACTCGGCCGCCCTCGCCGACTCCGATGCCGTCGCGGCGGGCGGGTCGCCGGGGATGCGGACCTACCGCCACGACCTGGGGTCCATCGAGGTCTACCTCGAGCCCTATCCCGCGGCGCCCACCCTGGTCGTGTTCGCCTCGACGCCGGTCGGACGCGCCCTGGCGCGGTGGGCGTCCGAGGTTGGGTTCCGCGCCGTGCTCGCCGAGACCGCCGCGGACCTGCCCAGCGACGTGGGCGGCGAGCTCTACGTGGTCCACACCAACCATGACGCGCCCGACCTGGTCGATGCGCTCGAGGCGGTGCTGCCGCGCAACCCGCGCTTCATCGGGCTGGTCGGGAGCCGCCGGCACACCGGCCACCACCTCGAGGCCCTGCGCGCCAAGGGGGTCGCGGAGGCGGTCATCGGGCGCATCCAGAGCCCGGTCGGGCTCGACCTGGGCGCGCGCACGCCCGAGGAGATCGCGCTGTCCATCCTGGCCGGCCTCGTGGCTGTCCGTCGAGGCGGTCAGGCGGGCTGGAAATCAAGTAAGAGTTAAGCCCATCTGAGTTCGGAGAAGCGCCCCGCATAATCAGCAGCCGTGTCGATAGCGACCGGGACCCGGCTAGGGCAGTACGAGGTCCAGGACTTCATCGGGCAGGGCGCCATGGGGGTGATCTACCGGGCGTACCACTCCGAGCTCGAGAGGACCGGGGCGGTCAAGGTCATGCAGGCCATCACGCCCGACCCGGACACGGTCGCCCGCTTCCGCCACGAGGCGCAGGCGATCGCCAGGCTGCGCCACCCGAACATCGTCGACGTCTACGACTTCGGCGAGTTCCAGGGGACCCCCTACATGATCGTCGAGTACATCCCGGGCGGCAGCCTGGCCGGAAAGATGAGCCACGAGATGCTCGACCAGCAGACCACCCTGCGGTACCTGCGCGGGATCGCCGCCGGCCTCGACTACGCGCACGGCCACGGCGTCGTGCACCGCGACGTGAAGCCGGCCAACGTGCTCCTGGCCGCGGACGACTCGCCGGTGCTCGCGGACTTCGGCCTCGCCAAGCTCATGCAGGGCTCCTCCCTGAAATCGATGACCGGCGTGACGACCGGCACGCCCGCCTACATGGCGCCGGAGCAGGTGACGGGCGGGCAGGTCGGGCCGGCGGCGGACCGCTACTCGCTGGCGACCATCGCGTACGAGATGCTGACCGGCGTCATCCCGTTCGACGGGGAAGCGCTGATGGAGCTGCTCTACGCGCAGGTCCATCGCCATCCTCAGCCGCCAAGCGCGCGACAGGCGGCGCTCGGGCCCGCCGTGGACGCGGCGATCATGCGCGGCCTCGCGAAGAACCCGACCGAGCGCTGGGAATCGTGCGCGGCTTTCGTCGATGCGCTGGAGGACGCGCTGGCGTCGGAGCCTGCACCCGCCGCCGCGGCGACGATGGTGATGGCGACGCCGGCGATGGCGACGAATCCGATCGCGAGGACGGCCGTCGCCGAGCGGCCGGCCCAGCCTGCGACCGTTGCCATGGAGTATCCGTCCCCACCGGTGGCGACGGTCACGCCGCCGGCAGCGACGCCGAAGCGAAGCCGGCGCAGGCTGCTGCTCGGCATCGCGGCGGTCCTGATCCTGCTCCTGGTCCTCGGCGTGTGCGCCGTCGTCGCCCAGGCGACGACGCTGACGGTGAACCCAACCCGCGTGGCGCCAGGCGGAACCGTCACGGTGACCGCGACCCACGTTCCGGCGAACCAGGCCGGCGAGATCCAGCTCTGGAGCGTCGTCCACACGTATCCGTTCCGGGCCAAGGCAAGTGGCGAGGTGTCGCAGGACATCACGGTGCCGGGCGACACCGACCTCGGCAATCACATCGTGAAGATCTGCTGGGACAACTCGTGCCACAAGGAGGCGCCGCTGCGGGTGGTGTCCGGTGTCGCCGAGGCATCGCCGACGCCCGCGGCGAACAACTCGCCGGTGCCAAGCTCCAGCGCTCCTCCAAGCGGAAGCCCCCGTTCAAGCCCCAGCCCGACCCCGCGGACTTCGCCGACCCCAGGTTCGACGCCACGTTCGACGGCTACACCGACATCGATTCCGCAGCCAAGTCCATCACCGAGCCCAACGCCCAATCCGACGATCAGCGTCACGCCCACCACCGTTCATATCCTCACGTCGAGGGATATCACGGTGACCGGAACAAGTTGGCCGTCGGGAAGCACCGTGACGATCACGTTTATCCAGACGGGGCTGACGAAGCAAATCGGCAACCAGAATGTTCAGTCCAATGGTGCGTTCAGCTGGACCGGCGGGATTCCATCGTCGGCTCTTCCGGGAACCGCGACGATTCGCGTCTGTGCGGGCAGCACTTGCCGAAACGCCACGATCTTGGTCGCTACCTAGAAGACTTCGGCGGGTCACCAGGTCCTCCAGTGTTTCCCGACCTCGGTTAACTGGATCTGAGTTCGAACGACCGCGCTGGGGCAGTACGAGGTCCAGGACTTCATCGGGCAGGGCGCCATGGGGGTGGTCTACCGGGCGTACCACTCCGAGCTCGAGAGGACCGGGGCGGTCAAGGTCATGCAGGCCATCACGCCCGACCCGGACACGGTCGCCCGCTTCCGCCACGAGGCGCAGGCGATCGCCAGGCTGCGCCACCCGAACATCGTCGACGTCTACG
>VBJE01000255.1 GCA_005879675.1 Chloroflexota bacterium | reverse complement strand
CCTCGCCGGCCGGATGGCCGAGGGCGGGCTCGACAGGCGAACCGCGCTCCGCTACCTCCGCGGGATCGCCGCCGGCCTCGACTACGCGCACAGCCGCGGGGTCGTGCACCGCGACGTGAAGCCGGCCAACGTGCTCCTGGCCGCGGACGACTCGCCGGTGCTCGCGGACTTCGGCCTCGCCAAGCTCATGCAGGGCTCGTCGCTGAAATCGATGACCGGCGTCACCACCGGGACCCCGGCGTACATGGCGCCCGAGCAGGTGACGGGCAGCCGCGTCGGACCGCCCGCCGACCTCTACTCCCTGGCAACGATCGCGTACGAGATGCTGACCGGCTTCATCCCCTTTGATGGCGAGGCCTTGATGGAGCTGCTCTACGCCCAGGTCCACCGCCAACCGCCACCCCCGAGCACGCGCGACGATTCGCTCGGCCCGCGGGTCGACGAGGTGGTCATGCGGGGCCTGGCCAAGGACCCCGAGGCACGCTGGGAGTCGGCGACAGCCTTTGTCGAGGCGCTCGCCACGGCGCTGCGCGCCGAGCCCTCAGCCGGCTCGACGATGGTGATGGCGCCGCCGGTCCTCTCCGCGGCGCCGCTCGCCGAAACAGTCGTGGCCGAACGCGTCGAGGCGTCCCCGCGACAGTCGGTCATGACGCTCGCGTATCCGTCGCCGCCTCCACGGGCGCTCGAGAAACGCAGGTCGCGCAAGTCGCTGTTCGCCCTGATCGGGGTGGGGATCATCGCGGTGCTGCTTCTGACCACTCTGGTCGGCTGGGTGGCGACGCACCGTCCGGTCACCCTCTCGTTGTCCTCGAGCACCGTGACCGTGGGCGACCATATCTCTGTCTCCGCCGACCACCTGCCGCCAGGCCAGGTCGGACGGGTTGAGCTGTGGAGCCCGCAGTACACGTTTCCATTCCACGCTGACCCCGGCGGACACGTGGACGTGACGTTCACCGTTCCCGTCGGCATCGGAGCCGGTGACCACCTGGTCAAGATCTGCTGGAGCGGCGCCTGTCCCGCCCAGCAAACGCTGCACGTGATGGAGCTGGTGGCGACGCCATCACCGAGCCCGTCGCCGAGGTTGTCGCCATCCCCCTCTCCGTCGCCGGCACGTTCGCCCTCCCCCGTCCCAACCTCGACAGGTGGCAGAAGCCTCGAGCTGCTGTCCACGTCAATCCAGGTCGGCACGGGGACGATGTCTGTGAAGGGCTCGCATTTCAGCCCCGGCAAGATCGTCAGCCTGACGTTCCTCCAGGAACCGACGAAGACCAACGCCGAAGTGATGAAGGGGGTGGTCGATCCGAGCGGGACCTTCTTCCTGACCTACAAGATTCCCATCACGGCGCGCCAGGGGATTGCATACTTGCGGGCTTGCGACCCCGTCGCGTGCGCGTACGCGTCGGTGACGGTGCTGGGGTTGGGCTAGAAGACCTCGGCCGCCACCAGGTCGTCGAGCGTCTCCCGCCGGCGCATCACCTCCACCTCGCCATCGCGAAGCATCAGCACCTCCGGCCGCGGCATCCCGTTGTAGTTGCTCGCCATCGCCAGGCAGTACGCGCCGGCGGCGGGCACCGCGATCACGTCTCCAGTGCGAAGCGCCGGCATCTCGATGTCGGTGATGAGGATGTCCGTCGACTCGCAGTACTTGCCGGCGATCGTCACCTTGCCGTCGGGGGCATGGTCCGGGTCCGACGCCAGAAACGCCTCGTAGCGTGCGCCATAGAGCTTCGGCCGGATGTTGTCGCCCATGCCTCCGTCGACCGCGACGTAGCGGCGCACGCCGGGGATGTCCTTGATCGAGCCCACCGTGTAGAGCGCCATCCCGGCCGGGCCGGCGATCGAGCGCCCCGGCTCGACGACGAGCTCCGGCACCTTCAGCTCGCGGCGCGTGCAACCGGCCACCATCGCTTGGCGCACGGTCTCCACGAAATCGCGCGGCGTCGGCGGGTCGTCGTCGTGCGTGTAGGCGATGCCCAGGCCGCCTCCCGCGCCCAGCATGCGGGGCTCGTAGCCCAGCTCGCGGCGAAGCTCCGCCAGCAGTCCGAGCATGATGTCCATCGCCTCCTCGTAGGCGCGAAGGGCAAAGATCTGCGAGCCGATGTGGGAATGAAGACCGGCGAGCTCGAGGCGCGGGTGCGCCAGCGCCGTCTCCACCGCCTTGCGCGCCGCTCCCGACTCGATCGAGAACCCGAACTTCGAGTCGAGCTGCCCGGTCGAGATGTGGTCGTGGGTGTCCGGCTTGACGCCGGGCGAGAGCCGGAGCACGACCGGCGCGCGCTTTCCGTCCGGCACGACCTCGCGCAGCAGGTCGAACTCGTGGTCGCCGTCGATCACGATCGTCGCCCCCGCCGCGTAGGCCGAGCGCAGGTCGTCGAGGCTCTTGTTGTTGCCGAGGAAGTGGATCCGGTCGCGCGGGAAGCCAGACTTCAGCGCAAGGTGGAGCTCGCCCGCGGATACGACGTCCAGGCCGAGGCCTTCCTCCGCCACCACGCGGAGAAACTTGGGCGACGCAAACGCCTTCGCCGAGTAGAGCACCTGGCCCGAGGAGCCCATCGCGGCCACGTACTCCGACGCGCGCCGGCGCACGGTCGCCTCGTCGTAGACGTAGAGCGGCGTGCCGTGGCGGCGGGCCACCTCCACGAGGTCGCAGCCACCCACCTCCATGTGGCCGGCGGCGTTGACCCGGTACGTGACCGGGAAGAGCAAGGCTAGGGAGCTAGTTGGGGCCGGTGCCGCACGAGCCGCACGCGCCGCCGCAGCAACCGCCGCCGCCCGTTTCGCCGGCGAAGTCAGAGGCTGACGCGTCGCTCGGGCCGGCAAAGGCGAAGCTCGAGACCATGACGCGGGTCTTCGTCGACTCGCATGCCGGGCACTGCTGCGCCTTGTCGCGCTCGGCGAATCGGGTCAGGAGCTCGAACTTCTCGGCGCAGCTCTCGCACCGATACTCGTAGATGGGCATCTCAATGCAGGATTCTAGGCTGGCTGAGCTCGCGGCGATGATCGAGGCCTGGCCGGGGCTGGTATCGGGGCCGGCGCCGGAGCTGATCGCCGACTCGCTCGTCCTCGCGGACCACCTCGGCGGCGCCCGCCGCCTGGTCGACGTCGGCTCCGGAGGCGGCCTGCCTGGCCTTCCGCTGAAGATCGCCCACCCTGACCTCGAAGTGACCTTGATCGAGGCCGATCAATCGAAGGCGGCTTTCCTCGTCCAGGCCGCGGCCAGGCTGGGCCTGAGGGGCGTCGAGGTGGTCGGCCAGGACTCCCGTTACCGCGAGTCGTTCGATGTCGCCGTGGCGCGGGCGCTGGCGCCTCTGCCCACCCTGGTCGAGCTCTGCCTGCCCCTGGTCATGGTGGGCGGCCGGCTGCTCGCGCAGAAGACGGACAGGGAAGATGCGGCGCGCGCCGAGCGCGCGATCGGGGTCCTCGGCGGTTTGCTGGAACCGGCGCTGCCCGCCCCGTCGGCCGCGCGCGGATCGGGGATCGTGGTCACCGTGCGCAAGGTCAAACCGACGCCGGCGGCATATCCGCGGCGGCCGGGTGTGCCGGCCAGAAAACCGCTGTAGGGCCGTCGGCAAGCCAGCGGATGCTGGCCTGAGTCGCGGTGCTCTACCCTTTATCGCGGGTGAGGGTTGAGGCTTAGCCTGGTGCCGCGCGAGGCCCGCTTCTACGAGCTGTTCGAGAAGCAGGGCGCGCTCGTAAACGAGACTTTGGGCGAGCTGAGCCGCTCGTTGCGAGAGGGCGGGAGCGCTCATGCGCGCCTCCGCGACCTGGAGCACGAGTGCGACGACGTGGCGCACGAGATCTACAACCTGACCAACCGCACCTTCACGACGCCGATGGAGCCGGAGGACATCCTGCTCCTCGCCCATTCCCTCGACAACATCGTCGACCTGGCGGAGGAGGTCTCGGACAAGATCGACCTCTACAAGGCCGCGCCGATCCCAGAGTCCGCGAAGCAGCTGGGCGAGTGCCTCGCCTCGGCCGGTGCACAGATCGAGAAAGCGATCAAGAACCTGGAGGACTCGAATGCGCTTGGTCCGGTGCTGACCGAGATCCACCGCATCGAGAACGAAGGCGACAGGATCACGCGAGATGCATTGCGCAATCTCTTCAACGGCAACCTTAGCGCTCCCGTCGACCTGGTCAAATGGAAGGACCTGTATGACCTGCTCGAGTCGACGATCGACCACTGCGAGTCGGTGGCCGAGCTCATCGAGACGATCGCCGTCAAGAACGCTTGATCTTCGGCTCCACAAGATCTGTCAGCAGCCCGCGAACCCTGGCGTCGATCTCATCTCGAATCGCCCTCACCGCGGGCAGGGCCAGGCCGGTGGGGTCGGGCAGCCCCCAGTCCACGACCGGCGCGCTCACGACAGGGCATTCGTCGCCGCACCCCATCGTGACCACGCGGCTCGCACCTGCGGCGAGCTCGGGCGTCATCAGCCTCGGCGTGACTGATTCGAGGTCGATCCCGACCTCGCGCATGACGGCCAAGACTTCGGGATGGACGCGCTCCGCCGGGCGCGTGCCGGCGGAATCGGCGACGGCCCGGCCGGCGGCATGGAGATTGAAGAGGGCGGCCGCCATCTGGCTGCGGCCAGCGTTCTGCACGCACACGAAGAGCACCCGAGGCGCGGCATGGTCGCCCATGGCTCGACGTTAGCATCGTGCTGAAGTGACAGCTTTTGCCCGGAGGTGGCGATGCGACTCACGCCCATAACCCGCGGGCGCCGCTTTTTCGAGCTCTTCGACAAGCAGGGCGCGATCGTCAGCGAAACGCTGAGCGAGCTCAGCAGGTCGCTGCTCGAGGGTCGGAGCCGCCATGCCCGCCTGCGCGATCTCGAGCACGACTGCGACGACGCGACGCATGAGATCCACAACCTCGTCAACAACACGTTTGCGACACCGCTCGAGCCGGAGGACATCCTCCTCCTCGCGTCGAGCCTCGACGATATCGTCGACCTGGCGGAGGAGACCGCGGACAAGGTCGACCTCTACCGCGTCCAGTCGATCACCGATCCGGCGAAGGAGATGGGCGAGTCCCTGGCTAAAGCTGGGGTCGAGATCGCGGCCGCGCTCAAGAACCTCGAAGGGTTCGCCGAGCTCCAGCCGCATCGCGCCGAGATTCACAGGCTCGAGAACGAGAGCGATCGCATGGTCCGGGTCGCGATCGGCGACCTCTTTTCAGGCGTCAAGGATGCTTCCGAGCTCGTGAAGTGGAAAGACATCTACGACCTGCTCGAAGCGACCATGGACGCCTGCGAGCACGCCGCGAACGTGATGGAGACGATCGCGATCAAGAATGCCTGAGACCGCGATCCTCCTCTGGGTGACGATCGCGGTCGCCGTCGCCTTCGACTTCACCAACGGCTTCCACGACACCGCCAACGCCATCGCGACGTCGATCTCGACGCGAGCTCTGTCCCCACATGTCGCAGTTGGGCTCGCGGCGGTCTTCAACCTCCTCGGGGCGGTGGTCACCGTCGCGTTCTTCCAGGCCAAGGTTTCCAACACCATCGCCGGCACCCTTGCCATCAAGCCCGGCCTGGTGGTCGTGCTCTCGGCCCTCATCGGCGCGATCACGTGGAACCTCATCACCTGGTATCGAGGCCTGCCGAGCAGCTCGACGCATGCCCTGATCGGCGGCCTGTGCGGCGCCGGCATCGCGTCCGCGCACGGCCTGGACGGAGTCAAATGGCCGGCGTTGGGCAAGCAGGTGGCGAGCCTGGTGGTCTCGCCGCCCCTCGGCTTCATCGCGGCGGGAATCTTCGCCACCGTCCTGCTGTTCGTCATCTATCGCCTGCGGCTTCGGCCCGTACCGGTGAATCGCACGATGAGAAGCCTGCAGGTGCTGACCTCGGCTTTCCTTTCCTACTCGCACGGCGCGAATGACGCGCAGAAGACGATGGCCGCGATCACGCTGGCGCTGGTGGCGTCCGGAGAACTGCCCAAGTTCGAAGTTCCGCTCTGGGTCGTCGTGCTCTCCGCCGCCGCCATCGGATTCGGCACCTACGCCGGCGGATGGCGGATCATCCGGACGCTCGGCTGGAGCATCCTCAAGCTCGAACCCGCAACCGGGATGTCGGCCCAGCTGATGGGTGCGACCGTGATTCAGGGCGCGACGTTGATCGGCCTTCCCGTGAGCACGACGCATGTGATCACGGGATCGGTGATGGGGGTGGGCGCGAGCCGCAAGCTTTCAGCCGTGCGCTGGGGCGTTGGCGCCAACATCGTGCTGGCCTGGATCGTCACCATTCCCGCCTCGGCGCTGATCGCCTGGATCTCGTTTGCCATCTTCAACACCGCGGGGCTTCGCGGTTAAACTCTCGTCAGCGCAAACGTTTTAGCTGACGAAGGAGCAACGGTGGCAACAAAGATCCTTGATGTCGCGGATGTGGATGTGATCAGGGCCGCAGGGGGAGTCGTACTTCGCAGGTCGCGTTCGGGCGACACCGAGATCGCGGTCATCCACCGCCCCGCCTACGACGACTGGACATTGCCCAAGGGCAAGATCGAGCCTGACGAGTCGCCCGAGGACTGCGCGCTGCGCGAGGTGCGCGAGGAGACCGGGCTGCGCTGCGAGCTGGTCCGCCCGCTGGGCTGCACCGCGTACGTGGACCGGCGCGGTCGGGACAAGGTCGCGTGCTACTGGGTGATGGAGGCGCGTGGCGGCCGGTTCAAGCCGGGGATCGAGGTCGACAGACTGCTCTGGCTTGGGGTCGGGGACGCGGTGAAGCGTTTGACGTATCCCCGCGACAGGACGCTGCTTCTGCAGCAGGAGCTGTAGCAGCTCCGTGCAGACGCTCGCGCACGCGGATCCCCTGGTCGTCGCCGGCGTCACGATGCGCTCGCGGCTGTTCCTCGGCACGGGCAAGTACACGACCGACGAGGCCATGCTCGCCGCCCTGGAGGCATCGGGATGCGAGCTGGTCACCGTGGCGCTCCGCCGCCTCGACCTTGACGACCCCAAGAAGAAAACGATCCTCGACGTCATCGACTGGAATCGCTATCGCATCCTGCCGAACACGGCGGGCTGCCGCACGGCCGAGGAGGCGATCCGGATCGCGCGCCTCGCGCGCTCGATGGGCCTTTCCGACTGGGTGAAGCTGGAGGTCATCCCCGACCCTCGCTACCTGTTCCCGGACCCGGAGGAGACGCTGAAGGCCGCGCGCGTCCTGGTCGGCGAAGGCTTTAAGGTGCTGCCCTACATCAACGCCGACCCCGTGCTCGCTCGCAAGCTGGAGGAGATCGGGACCGTGACCGTGATGCCGCTCGGATCGCCGATCGGCTCCGGCCAGGGTCTCCAGACTCTGGAGCAGATCCGCGTCATCGTCGAGGAGGCGCGGGTGCCGGTGGTCGTCGACGCGGGCATCGGCGTTCCCTCCGACGCTGCGCTTGCGATGGAGGTTGGCGCCGACGCCGTCCTCGTCAACAGCGCCGTCGCGCTGGCGAAGGACCCGGCGCTGATGGCGGAGGCGATCAAAGAGGGCGTCGATGCCGGGCGCAAGGCATACCTCGCCGGACGCATCCCCCGGCGGCAGGACGCAAGCCCGAGCTCGCCTACGGAGGGCGTCTCGCGGCCCAACTAAGGCTGCCGGCGGCGATGGCGATCGTGTCGAGCGCCGAGGCGGGCCTGGGCGCGGCGCCCATGGCGACGATCCTGCAGCTGCGGGCGCCGGACCTCACCGCCCGCGAGCTGGAGCGCGAGGCCCTGCGCCTTGTCCAGTCGTCGCCCCTTCCGGTGCTGATCAGCTCCCGATGCGATATCGCCCTCGTCTCCGGCGCCGCCGGCGTGAACCTGCCCGAGCGCGACATCGGCATCGAGTTCGCCCGCGGCCTCATCCGACATGGCCTGGTCGGCCGCTCGGTCCACTCGGTGGAAATGGCGCGACGCGCGGAAGTCGAGGGCGCCGACTTCGTCATCTTCGGACCCGTCTGGCGCAGCGCCAGCCACCCGGACGTCGAGCCGGCCGGCGTAGAGACGCTGTCCAGCGTCGCCGCTGCCCTGCGCATCCCCGTGCTCGCCATCGGCGGGGTGACGGCGGACCGTGTCGAGGGCGTCCATGCGGCCGGGGCCGCGGGCTACGCCGCGATCGGCATGTTCCGGTGATCTCGCTGCAGGTCAACGGGAAGAAGGTCGAGCTTGGCGAGCCGACGCCCCTGCTCGTCTACCTCCGACAGCTGGGCGTTGATCCGCGCGCGGTCGCGGTCGAGCACAACGGCGAGATCATCGAGCGCGGCGCGTTCGACGCGGTCGTGCTCGGGGACGGCGACCAGGTCGAGATCGTGCGCATGGTCGGCGGCGGCCACAGGCCGTAGTCAGACGGCCAGCCGCTCCTTGATCGCCGCCTCTGCCTCGGCCCGCTCGTCCCATGGCTCTGAGCCGCGCGCGGTGCGCATCGAGCGCTCGTGTCCCTTGCCGGCGAGGAGGACGGTGTCCCCAGGGCCGGCGAGCTCGATCGCCCGCCGGATCGCGGCCCGCCGGTCGATCACGACCTCGTAGTCGCGGCCGGGCGCCTTGCCCATCGCGCCGGCCTGAACGTCGCGAGCGATCTCGACCGGGTCTTCGGACAGCGGATCGTCGGTCGTGATGATGAAGAAGTCCGAGAACTCGGCCGCGGCGCGCCCCATTCCCGGCCGGTCGTGGTCGGAACGCGCGGTGGAGCCGAAGACGACGATCAGGCGGCCACGCGTGAACGGCCGCAGCTCGGCCAGCGCGCTGGCCAGGGACCCGGCGGCGTGGGCGAAGTCGATGTACACGCGAAAATCCTGGCCCAGGTCGACCGGCTCGAGCCTCCCGCGAACGCCTTCGAACCCGGCGAGGCCACGCCCGATGTCCTCGACCTGGACGCCGAGCGCGAGGCAGACGCCCGCCGCGCACAGCGCGTTGTAGATGTTGAACCGAGCGGGGACGCGGAGCGCGACCTCGGTCTCGCCCAGCGGCGTCTGCATGCGGAAACGCGATCCGCTGCCCGTGATCGCGAGCTCGAGCGGGTGGAGGTCGGAGGCGGTCGTCATGCCGTACGTCCAGCGCCGCGAGATGGAGCGGCGAGCGAGGCGGTCGTAGCTGGCGTCGTCGCGATTCAGCACCGCCGTCTTCTCGACGCCCTTGTCGGCCGCCGCCGCGGTGATGTCGATGAGCCGCGCCTTCGCCTCGACGTACTCCTCCCATGTCGAGTGGTAATCGAGATGGTCGTGGCCGACGTTGGTGAACGCGGCCACGTCGAACTCGCACGCGCGCACGCGCTCCTGCACCAGTGCGTGCGAGGTCGTCTCTATCACCGCGCATTCGGCGCCGCCCTCGACCATCCGCGCCAGCCACGCCTGCACCTCCGGCGCCTCGGTCGTCGTCTGTCCCGTGACGTTGTCCACCTCGCGGCCGCTGACCTTGAATGCCACCGTGCTCATCGCCCCGGCGACGATGCCGCTTGCCTGTAGCACGTGCTCGGCCATGTGCGTCACCGTGGTCTTGCCGTCCGTGCCGGTGACGCCGGCGAGCTTGAGACGGCGCGAGGGCCGGCCATAGAACTCGGCCGACAGCTCGGCCAGGCCGGTGCGGGTCGAAGGCATGCGGAGCACGGGAATGCCCGCCGGAATCGCGACGCTGCGCTCGACCGCCAGGGCCGCCGCGCCCTTCGCGACCGCGTCGCCGACGTAGTGGTGCCCGTCGACGTGGATGCCCCGCACGGCGACAAAGAGGTCGCCGTGGGCGACATGTCTCGAGTCATAAGCGACGCCGGTGATGTCGACGTCGCCATCGCCCTCGAGGACCGCTCCAGACCCAAGCGCGAGATCGGCCAACCGCATAGACCGCAGGATAATCGCGTCGTGATCGCGGAGATCGGGCCACGCAAGTTCGCGTGGGGAAGCCGCACCTACGTGATGGGCATCGTCAACGTGACGCCGGATTCGTTCAGCGGCGACGGGCTCGGCTCCGACGCTGACGCCGCGGTCGCGCAGGGCCTGCGGATGGTGGGCGAGGGCGCGGACATGCTCGACGTCGGCGGCGAGTCGACGCGTCCCGGCCACGCCCCGGTCACGGTCGCGGAGGAGATGGCGCGCACAGAAGAGGTGGTGCGCCGGCTGGCGCGCGAATCCGGGGTCCCGGTGTCGATCGACACCTACAAGCTGGAGGTCGCGGAGCTCGCGCAGGCTGCCGGCGCCACGATCCTCAACGACGTGTGGGGCCTGACGCGCTCGCCGGGGATCGCCCAGCTCGCAGCCCGCCACGGCTCCGGGCTCGTGGTCATGCACAACCAGGACGGCACCGAGTACGCGGGCGACGTCATGGCCGAGATCAAGCGCTTTCTCCGCGTGGCTGTGGACCGCGCCCTCGCCGCGGGCGTTCCGAGGGAAAAGGTCATCGTCGACCCGGGCATCGGATTCGGTAAGACGGCCGACCAGAGCTGGGAGGTGATGCGCAGGTTCGCCGAGCTGAAGGAGCTGGGTCAGCCGATCCTGATCGGCACATCGCGCAAATCCTTCATCGGCAAGCTGCTCGACCTGCCCGTCGAAGAGCGCATCGAGGGCACCACCGCGACGGTGGTCGCCGCCGTCCACGACGTGCTCCAGATCACTCGTGCCGTGCGCACCGCGGACCGCATGAGATGACCCTCGTCTATCTGGGGCTCGGCACAAACCTCGGGTCGCGCGCGCGCAACCTCAGCGCCGCGCGGCGCCGCCTGCGCGAAAAGGGTGTGCGCATCCTGCGTCAGAGCCGAGTCATGGAGACGGCGCCGTGGGGAGTCGCCGAGCAACCGCGATTCCTGAACCAGGTCGTGGAGGGCGACTGGGGAGGCACTCCACGAGCGTTGCTGCGAGCGGCCAAGCAGGTCGAGCGCGAAGGCGGGCGACGGCCGGGGCGCCGCTGGGGTCCGCGCGTCATCGACGTCGACATCCTGCTGTTCGGCGAGGAGCGCATCCGGTCACGCGACATGGTGGTCCCGCACCCGCGCATCGGTCAGCGCGAGTTCGTCCTGGAGTCGCTCGCCGAGCTGGGGGTTAACCCGGGCGGGCGTTGGTGAACCGGTACCCGATCCCGGGCACGGCCAGAATGTGTTTCATCCAGGTCGGGCGTTGGTAAACCGATACCCGATCCCGGGCACCGCGAGTATGTAATAAGGACGCGAGGGCTGGGTCTCGATCTTGCGGCGCAGGTTGCGGATGTGGACGTCGATCACCCGCGTCGCGATCGGGTACTCGTAGCCCCAGATCGAGTTGAGGATCTTCTCCCTGCTCAGCACCTTGCCTGCGTTGCTGGCGAGAAACGTCAGCAGGTCGAACTCCGTGTGCGTCAGCTCGACCTCCTTGCTCGACTTGTAGGTCCGCCGCTCGTTGACGTCGATGACGAGGTCGCGAAACTCCAGCCGGCTGCGCATCGCCTCCGCGTTCTCGAGCCGGGCGCGGCGAAGGTGCGCCGCCATGCGCGCCACCAGCTCGCGCAGGCGCAGCGGCTTGGTCACGTAGTCGTCGGCGCCGATCTCGAGGGCGACGACGGCGTCGATCTCGTCAGAGCGCGAGCTCATCATGATCACCGGCACGGCCGGGTCCACCTTGCGAAGCTCGCGGCACACGTCGAAGCCCGCGGCGTCGGGCAAGGTGACCTCGAGCAGAACCACGCTGGGACGGCTGCTCTCGACCTGCCGGATGGCCTCCGAGCCGGCGTCGGCCTCCACCACCTGGTAGCCGTCCTGCTCGCACACCTGTCTGATCTCGCGCCGGGTGGTGCTGTCCGGTTCGACGACAAGCACCCGGCGGGAGGATTCCGCCACAGCCATCACTCCATCCTAACGTAATTGAAGGATTGTTAGCGAATGTTGCGTTTTAGACCCCGAATGTATGCCCGCGCCTTGCGCTCGGCGTCGAGCAGCCTGGCGCCGCCGGCTGAGAGCACCATCTCCCAGGCGCCGGCGTAGGCGACCTCTTCGCCGCCGAACTCGGCCTTGAAGAATCCGAGGCCGTGCCAGGGATGGTCGGGCCCGCTCTTCGGAGGTGGCACCCCCCATAGGTCGAAATCCGAGCACCCGGCTTCGGCCGCGGACGAGATCGCCGACCACCACGCGAGGTCGTTGCCCATGAGCTCCCGCCGCGCGCCGCTGCGCCCGGCGAACAGGCTGTACGCGCGGCCCGCGTGGCGCGCGACCAGGACCGTGGCGAGCGGCTCGCGTTTCTCCGGCGCCCGCGCTGTGTACGTGCGGCACCATGGAAGGAGCTCGAGAAGAACCTCGTAGTAGCGCCGGTCGGGGAGACGAATCGATTCACGCCGCTCGACCGCGGCGGACTGGCGGGCCAGCTCCGCCGCATCCTTACCCTCCTCGACGACGACTCCTCGCTTGAGGCCGGTGCGGATGTTGTAACGGCGGCCGTGCTTGAAGGTCGCGAGCAGCTGGTCGGGAGGAAGCAGCTTGACGATGCGCGTGTGCTGCGGCTGTATCGCGGGCACATGCTCGAATCCCTTTTCCTTCAAGACGTCGCCGAGGTCGCGTCCTGTCTCGGGTTCGACGACGAGCTTGGCGATTCCAGACGCGCGCGCCCAGTCGACGAGGGCGTCCAACGAGTACGTGTGCGCGGGCACCGGACCGCGCGGCACGTATGCCTCGCGCGCCGGTCCAACTTTGCGCACCAGGATCGTCGCCATCGGGCCGTCCGCAGAGAACCGGACGCGCTCCACGGTCCAGCCCACGCGCGACTGCACCTCGCCCCACGCCCACGATTGCAGCAGCGGCGCGGTCGACGCGCGCTCCGCGAGGTCGCCATCCCAGCGCTCCGCGTCGCTGCTCATGAAGGTCCGACCTCGGTGGCCAGCCCGGATTCGAGATGCGCGATGTCGTTGACGCCGGCGATCACCATGCGACCGTCGCGCTTCTCGATCAGGCTGATGGACGCGTTCTGGATCTTGAAAGGAAACAGGCCGCGGCTCGCGCGACCGACGACGCGGTGCAGGGCGACCTGGATGACCCCGCCGTGCGTGACCACCAGGACATCGCCGTGCTTGTGATGCTGGAGGATCTGATCCATCGCGGCGGCGACGCGGACGTCGAAGGCCGCGCCTCCTTCGCCACCGGGAACAACATCCCAGTCGGGTTCCTCGACCCAGGTCGCCCAGGCCTCGGGATACTCAGCCGCGACCTCCTCGGTCGTGCGGCCTTCCCACTCGCCGAGGTAGACCTCTCTCCAACCAGCGCTCGTCTCGGGCGCTGCGCCGATGGCTTTGCCGATGAGCTCTGCCGTCTCGAAGGCGCGCTTCAGGTCGCTCGCGTAGAACCCCGCGAAGTGGCGACCGGCCAGGCGCGCGGCGAGAAGCTCGGCCTGACCGCGACCGTGCTCCGAAAGCGGCGGATCGAGCTGGCCCTGGATTCGGTGCTCCTGGTTCCACGTCGACTGGCCGTGGCGGATGAGCACGAGTCGCGCGAGAGAAGGCCGAGCGGGAAGTGGTAGCTCAGGCGGCTCCGGGCGCGCTGGTCTGATCTCGATGCCTATACTAACTTTCTCTTAAACCCCGATCGGGCCCGTCCGATCCCAGGAGAAGACCGTTGCAATCGCACGGCACGCTAGCCGAAACCCCCCTTCGTTCGCTTTTGGAATCCGCTCAGGGTGAGCGGTCCACCGGTACCCTCACCGTCCGCAATGGGAACGGGCAGTCCACCTCGCTCTACTTCCTGTTCGGGCATCTATTTCACGCCCAGGGCGACGGCAAGTCCGGCGACGATGCCGTGGTCAGCGCGCTCCACTGGACGAGGGGCGACTTCGAGTTCGACGCGAAGGCGAAGCTGCCCGCTGACGAGACGGTCAAGGCAGGCATCCCCGACCTGGTCAACACCGCCGATGCCTCCCCGCGACACGCGCCGGCAGCGGAAGCGAAACCGGAACCCCGCGTCGAGCGGCCGGAGGCCAAGGGCGAGCGAAAAGATCATGCTGAGCCGGAGAGAAAGGTGGAAGCACCGCAGCCACGACGAGGGGTCAAGCACCGCCCGCAGCCGAAGCACGGCCGCGAGCCCATCCCGGTGCCGGCGGGACAGATCCTCTATGACTCGCTCAAGACATCGTTCGTCGACTTCCCGCTCGGCCTTCTCCCGCGCGACTCGTGCTCATCCGCCACGGCCAGTCGACGTGGAACCAGGAGCACCGAATCCAGGGCCAGCTCGATCCGCCGCTTTCGGAGCACGGTCGCGGTCAGGCCGAGCTTCTCGCCGCGCGCCTGGCCGGTCGCCACTTCGCGGGGTTCTACGCGAGCGACCTGAAGCGCGCCTTCGAGACGGCAGAGCTCATCGGCAAAGCCATCGGCGCAGCGCCCGAGACGAGCGCTGGTTGGAGAGAGGTCTACCTCGGCGAGTGGGAAGGCCGCACGACCGAGGAGGTCGCGGCTGAGTATCCCGAGGCCTGGGCGACCTGGGTCGAGGAACCCGACTGGGATGTTGTTCCCGGTGGCGAAGGAGGCGCGGCCTTCGACGTCCGCGTCGCCGCCGCGATGGATCAGATCCTCCAGCATCACAAGCACGGCGACGTCCTGGTGGTCACGCACGGCGGGGTCATCCAGGTCGCCCTGCACCGCGTCGTCGGTCGCGCGAGCCG
>VBJE01000254.1 GCA_005879675.1 Chloroflexota bacterium | reverse complement strand
CACGTCCGCGATCTCCTCCCGCGTCAGCCCCTCGTAGTAATGCAGGACGATGGCGGCGCGGAGCTTGGGGCTGAGCGCGGTCATGGCCTTCTCGACCACGTCGCGTGCCTCTGCGCGGTCGTAGTCGCGGCGGTCCGGGGCGATGTAGAGCCGCGCGGGCAGAAACCGGGCCAGCTTCTGCCGGCGGAGGTAAGAGATGGCGAGGTTGACGCCGATCCGCCGCAGCCACGCACCGGGCGGGGCGGTCGGCGTGTAGCGATTGCGGGCGCGGTAGGCGCGGACGAAGGTCTCCTGGGTCAGGTCCTCGGCCGCGGCCGGGTCGAGGACGACGGCGCGGATCGAGCGGTAGACCGAGTTGAACTCCTGGTCGTAAAGCTGCCGGAACTGCGTCTTGGGATCGAGCTGTCCGGCCTGGGCCACGGCGGATAGTCTGAGGGCAAGGACCGGTGGCCCCGACGAATAAAGGGCGTGCAAGCAATTACGCACGTTTCGGCACCAAGAGGCGGAATTCGTGGCTGGAATCCGCACGTTGCGGCCAGAACGCGCGGAGTTAGAGGGGTTTTGGATGGTGGGCGACCCGGGACTCGAACCCGGATGGGTTACCCCACACGCCCCTCAAACGTGCGCGTCTACCAGTTCCGCCAGCCGCCCGGCTGCAGCCGGATGATTCTACCGGGCGGTCGATTCGTCCGCCATCGCCAGGAGCTGCGTCACGGTCGCCCAGTTGCGCGAGGTGGCGGCGATGCCCAACGACCTCGATGCGAGCCTTTCCCACAGCGGCGTGCGCCCGATTCCATCGGGGTGCCAGGAGTACACCTCGCGCCCGACGACGGCAAACGGTTCTTGCTTCGCGACCGAGGTCAAGTCGTCGAGTGACCCACGCGGGAGCTTTGCGGAGAGAAACGTAACGAGGTACCGCCGCGGATTCGTCGCGACCTTCCTGAGCGGGTTGCGCTTCACGATCGCCTCGAGCTCCGCGCGCGACCGCACGAGCACAGTGATTTCAAGGCCGAACCGTTTCTTGATCAGCGCGCCGACGTCGCGCGCCACGCGCTCTGGCGATGCGCGGCTGGAAAGGACAACGTTGCCGCTCTGCACATAGGTCCGAACATCGCCAAAGCCCGCCTCATCCAGGGCTCTGCGCAGCTCGGGCATGGAGATGCGGTTGCGCTTGACGAGGTTGATGCCCCTCAGCAGGACCACGTGACGAGTCACGGGCACAGTCTGAGACGGTGACAGCTGTCACCTGAGACAACCAGGCCGCTTCTCGCATAGCGATCAGCGGCCTGGCCATAAGAGAGGAAGGGCGAGGGTGTGGCGGACGGCTTCGACCGTTGCCCCTCGATTCCAGACGCAAATCCTAATCATCCAACGCAATTTTTCGCGTCAAAAGCGCGTCCCAAATTTTCGTGGCGCTTCAAGGGATGAATCGGCCGATCCGGCTGCTTAACTTCGCTCACACATGAGCGTATGGGTGACGTCAGACCGCAGGCGCAGGGTCTTTGTCATCACCGCGGCGGCCGCGGCGCTGGTATCGGTCGCGTATGCCCTGATCCTCCACAACGTCTACTTCGGAGACCGCGCGGTGACCACCCTGGACGACATCGGCGAGGCGGTCGCGGCAGGGCTGGCCTCGGCGGCCTGCGCCTGGGCCGCGAGCCGCGCGACCGGAAAGGACCGGCTGGGCTGGGCGCTGATGAGCATCTCGGCCGCCCTGTGGGCCGCGGGCGAGGTCGTCTGGTCGATCTTCGAGGTCGGGATGCAGGTCGAGGTCCCCTATCCCTCGCTCGCCGACGCAGGTTTCCTGGCCGCGGTGCCCTTCGCCGTCGCCGGCATTCGCGCGTTCTGGGGGCCGCCGCGCGGTACCTCCGCAAGCTGGCGCATCTGGTTCGACGGCGTGATCGTCGCCATAGCTCTGGTATCCACCGCGTGGGGCTTCGGCCTGCGGACGGTGTGGGAGTCAGGCTCAACGACCCTGTGGCTCGACCTTGCCTATCCGGTCTCCGACATCGTCATCGGCACGGTCCTGATCCTCGCCATCCGGCGGGCGACCGAGCAGCAGAAGGGCAGAATGGCCCTGCTGCTCGCAGGCATCGCCTGCTACTCCATCGCCGACAGCGCCTTCGCCTATCTGACAGCGGAGGGCGCGTTCGGGGCGGTCGGCAATGTGCTCGATACCGGGTGGTTCGCCGGCTTCCTGCTGATTGCGCTGGCCGCGATCTATCCGCAGTCGGCGCCGAGGACGGCGGCGAGGCAGGCGCCCCTCGACCTGTGGCAGCTCGCGCTTCCGTGGATGACGCTGCTTACGGCCGCGGCCGGCGACTTTTACACGGCCGTCTCGGGCCACGAGGGCAGCGTCTTCCAGATCTCGTTGACGGGAATCCTCGCCGTGATGCTGACGGCGAACATGATCTTCGAGCGCCGGGAGTTCCTCGAGATGCTGACCAAGATCGAGGCGTCCCACTCGACGCTCAACCGGGAGTTCAAGACAGCGCTCGCCGGGATCCAGCGCTTGAGCAAGACGATCAAGGACGCGGAGCACGTCGACGGCGAAGAGGTGCGCCGGCTTGCCGGTGACATCCACCGTGAGGCGGTGCGGCTCGACAACATGGTCCAGGGGATGCTCGAGACCGACGGCGACGAGGAGGCACGAGACGAGACGGGGGCGGACTTGCCCGCGGGGTCCGGCGTGCCGGTGGCGGTCGGTCCTAACTACTGAGCCGGTCGACGTCCCAGCGCAAAAGTGCCCGCTGAGGGATTCGAACCCCCGACCCTCTGTTCCGAAGACAGATGCTCTGGTCCACTGAGCTAAGCGGGCTCACCGTCATGGTATGGAACCCGGACCAACCGTCCGCGAGTGCCGGCGCTCGCGTGTCTGAGGGGCGCCGCAATCCCGCGAGTGCCGGCGGTCGCGGAGGTCAGACTACCGCCACGTACCTCTCGTGGTTCAATCCCCAGGCCGCGTACCGCATCAAACCCATCGGCCGGTAGCGCCTTCGCCCCGCAGCCGTCCTGGCCTTCTCGATCGCCGTCCGCAGCGCCTTTCCGGTCCGGCCCGGAAACTCCGTGTAGGCGCGCCCGACCGCGTCGAGGATGTGCGCGTCCGAGCCGCCAAGCTCGGCGGCGCCCAAGCCAAGGTTCATGCGCCGGGCGAGCTGGTTGAAGACATAGAAGCCGGGAGTCGCATTCTCGACCTCGATCGCATCGAAGTCGAGCTCCGCCGCGAGCCAGCCGACACCGTGCACCGGTCCGCCACGCACTCGCCGCTGCGTCCGCCAGAACGGGTGCACGGCGACCGCGAGCCCGCCCTGGTCATGGATCGCGTCCACCGTCGCCGCGGCGGACAGACCCGGGCGGATGCGGCGCTCGAGGAAGAGCCCGACGATGTGTCCCTGCCGGCTCGACACCTCCTCCCCGATGACCACTTCCAGGCGTGAACGACCGGCTGCGTGGTCGGCCGCGCGGAGCGCGCCCTCGATCGTGTCGTGGTCGGTCACCGCGATCACGTCGAGCCCGCACGCGATCGCGTGCTCGGCGAGCTGACGCGGCGACGGCCACCCATCACTCGCGCTCGTGTGCATGTGAAGGTCGGCCCGACCTCGGGAAACCACGGGTGTGCATCCTACCCCCGCCGGGCTTACCATCGACCTTTCGGGACGCGCCTCTTTAGGGGAAAAGAAAGGTGGAGGTGGCCGCCGTGGAAGGCTTGATGCAGGACTACGAGCTCAGTCTGCAGCACGTGCTGTGGCGAGTTGAGCGACTGCACCAGAAAAGAGAGGTGGTGACCAAGCGTGACGAGGGCATCCACCGCACGACTTATGGCGAGATGGTGCCGCGCATCAACCGCCTTGCCGGTGCGCTGAAGCGGATCGGCGTCAAGCCCGGCGAACGCGTCGCGACCCTGGCGTGGAACAACAACCGCCACCTCGAGCTCTACTACGCGATCCCTTGCATGGGCGCAGTGCTGCATACGCTCAATCTCCGGCTCTTTCCGCAGCATCTCGAGTTCATCATCAATGACGCGGAAGACAAGGTTTTATTTGTCGACCAGTCGCTCCTTCCGCTGCTGAAGCCGCTGGTCGGGAAGATCCCGAGCATCAAGACGTTCGTCCTGATGGCCGACGGGGCTCCGGTGGCGATGAAGGCCGGCGACAACGGCCTCGCCGACATGCTCGACTACGAGGCGCTGCTGGCGGCGGAGAGCGAGAGCTATCCGTGGCCGAAGCTGTCGGAGCGCATGGCCGCCGCCATGTGCTACACGTCCGGCACCACCGGCAACCCCAAGGGCGTCGTCTACTCGCACCGCTCGCAGTTCATCCACACCATGGGCGTCCTCCAGGGCGACAACCTCGGGCTCACCGAGAACGACGCGCTCCTGCCG
>VBJE01000396.1:1720-1957 GCA_005879675.1 Chloroflexota bacterium | reverse complement strand
GGCAAGCGTACCGGCCCAGGTCCCGACGACATCCGCGGCCGGCGGCGTGATCGCGTCGGTCCGTTTTTTTCCGCTTACGATGACGCGGCGATGGAGCAGCCGCCGTTCTACGAGGCGCTCTCGGCGAGGGACGCGTGGTTTCTGTACGCGGAGCGTTCCGAGACGCCGCTCGACCTGGGCACGGTCTACGTCTTCGAGGGCGGCTCCCGGGTGCCCGGCGGACGCGGCGCGCTCGGC
>VBJE01000396.1:888-1505 GCA_005879675.1 Chloroflexota bacterium | reverse complement strand
GTCGTCATCGTCAACCGGGCCCACCACGCCATGGTCGACGGGGTCTCGTCGGTGGACATCCTCACGCTGCTCCTTGACGCCGACCCCGAGGGCTACCGGCCCGACCCGCCGGCGTCGCCATGGACCCCCCGGCCCGCTCCATCCAGCTGGCAGCTGGTCAAACCGCTGCTGTGGAGCGTGGGCGCCAGGCACGACGGAGAGCGCACCCGCATGCCCGCCCTGTGGCGCACCCGGCTCGTGCCGTGGACCGGAATGCTGAAGCTCGGCGGCACCATGGTCAGGCGCCGCAACGACATGTTCTTCAACCGCAAGATCGGGCCGCAGCGAACGGGCCGCGGCCTGAAGGTCCCATTAGCGGCGTTCAAGGCTCTGAAGGAGCGCTACGGGTGCACAGTCAATGACGCGGTGCTCGCGGTCGTGTCGGAGGGTCTGTATCGCTGGTTCAAGTCGCGCGGCGAGGCGGTGCCCGCAAAGGTCCGCGTCTTCTGCCCCGTCAGCGTGCGCACCGAGTCTGGACGCGGCAAACCAGGCAACCAGATCAGCGGCATGGTGTTCGAGCTGCCGACCGGCGACCTGCCGATCGAAGAGCGTCTGAAGCGGATCAACATCACCACCGG
>VBJE01000396.1:0-757 GCA_005879675.1 Chloroflexota bacterium | reverse complement strand
CAGCTGCTCGAGGTGTGGCCGTTCGCCCCTCTCTATCCGTCGATGGGGCTCGGGGTCGCGGTAGTGTCGTACAACGGCGATGCCTACTTCGGACTGACCGCCGATCCTGCGGTGGTACCGGACGTCGAGGCTTTCACTCAGAATCTCCGCGACGCGTCGGCGGACTGCGCCGCGCTCGCCAGAACCAGCTGATCGGAGGCTTTCATGACCGGAATCGACGTGCTGCGGCTCCTGCTCCTCGGATCCTTCGGCAACATCGCCGGGCGCCTGAGGGAGTTGAGCGATGACGACTGGGATCGCCGTGCCGTTCCCGGGACGAGCAAGGCGGGCTTCATCCTCTGGCACGCCGCGCGCATCCTCGACTGGACGTACTCGTCGATCGCCGGCGTGCCCGAGGTCGCGCAGCGCGACCCCTGGCGCCGGCGTTTCCCGCAGGAGGCAATGTTCGGCGCCGGGATCCCGGTATCCGTCGCGGACGGCGTGACCCAGGCCGTGAGCCGGACCGACACCATCGCCTACCTCGACGACGTGAAGACGGCCTTCCTCGAATGGTTCGACCTTCCTCGAGTGGTTCGACCGGCAGACACCCGATACGCTGGAGGCGCCCGTGTCGCTCAGGACGCCCGCGGCCGAAAAGGCGGGCTACCTGGCGCCGGCGGTGTGGGAGGAGATCTCAGACCTGGACGGGATTCCCGTTTGGCACATGCTCATGCGGCCGTCCGGAGGTCACATCCGCGTGCACCAGGGCGAGTTCGAC
>VBJE01000253.1 GCA_005879675.1 Chloroflexota bacterium | reverse complement strand
CGTCCGGGAAGCGCAGCACCGCCAGCGTGGTGATGATCGCCGCCGGCCCGCCGCCCAGGAGCCCGTGGCGCTGCCGCCAACGAGGTGTGCCGTCGCCGTATCCGGGCGAGGTGATGAACGCCACGCGTTCGACGAGGCGGCGCCTCTCGTGGCCCATCAGCGTCACCCACCGCCGGCTGAGGATGGCGATGTCCGCCCCTCCCCCGCTCCCCGGCAGCTTCACCCTCGGCCGGCCTGGATCGCCGACGTAGGACGTGTTGAGGTTGCCGAACCGGTCGACCTCCGCGCCGCCGATGAAACCGAGGTCGACGTTTCCCTGCGCCATCAGCGCCATCGCATTCGACATCCGCGTCGCCCATAGCGCGCCCACGACGTTGGGCGGGTCACCCATCGTGCCCAGGAAGCGCGACGCCGGCTGGTCGCGCATCAGGCCTACCTCGAAGAGGCCCCGCGCCGCCGGCGCGTGCGAGTTGCGGGCCACGGCGTAGGCGAGGATCGGGAGGCGCATGCCGACGAAGACGAGGTCCCCGTCGCGGATCTCGCGCGAAGCGACCGCGACCATCAGCTCCTGCGGTGAGTACTCACTCATCGCCGAAGTCGGCCGGTACAGACAGCCGGGGCTGCTTGATGCGGATGGCCTCGATGTCGACGCGCCTCATGTAGTCGCCGCGATCGCTGACCCCCAGGACCCATTCCTGAAGCCAGGCACCGAAACCTTCGACCGACCTCGACCGCTCGGCGTAGTCGCGATGGAAGGCGTGGTCGCGTTTGAAGAATCCCTGCACTGGCGACGGGTGCGCTCCGCCCGGCTCGTGGACCACGGCGACGACCTTCGTCTCCGGAAGCAGGATCCGATTCGGGTCGCTCAGGGTCACGCTCGCGTCGACGACCTGCTCGCAGGTGATGATCACGCGCTCGGACGCCAGCCCCGCCTCTTCGCTGATGCCCAGCGGGCCCCACGCATGCGCGCGGCCGTGCTCGTCGGCGCGCTGCACGTGCACGATCGCGACGTCCGGACGCACCGCGCTCACATGCACCAGGCCATCGCCGGCCAGGAGGTTGGGGTTGGTACGCAGGATGTCGCTGCCGAGGAGCGTGCGCGCCGGCAGGCTCGGCACGTTCCACGCCGCCGCCCACAGGGCGAGCGAGATGGAGAAATTCGAATGGTCGTGGACCTCGATCGACCGCGGCACGCCTTGCTCGCAGGCCCGGCGGTAGCAGTGGCCGAGACCCTCGGACACGTTGCCGACCCACGCCGCCGTGACGCGGCGGACGCAGCCGGCGCCGACGAGCTGGTCGAACAGGGCGTCCGAGATCGGCCCGACGAGCTCGAGGTCGCGGCGTCGCCGGCGGATGAGCTCGTGGCCCGCCGCGAAGGGGATCAGCGGCTCGAGCGCGACGCCCATCGCGACCGTCGAGCCGTCGGGGACGAATCGCTCGATGGCTTCGGCCATCGACGTCAGCTTGCCCGGCACCACGGTCAAGGTAACGGGACGGCGCGGAGGCGCGTCCGCGCGGAGCCTTACTGAGCGATCGACTCCATGTATGCGCGGTAGTTTCGGTCGACCTCCGGCATCGAGTCGCCCCCGAACTTATCCAGGAAGGCCTCGGCGACCGTGAGGGCGACCACGGCCTCGCCGATGACCCCCGCCGCGGGCACGACGCATACGTCGCTTCGCTCGTAGTGCGCCTCGGTCTTCTCCTTGGTCTTGAGGTCGATCGAGCTCATCGGCTTCTTCATGGTCGAGATCGGCTTGATGGCGACCCGGAGATCGATCGGCTCGCCGTTGGTCACCCCGCCCGTCAGCCCGCCCGCGCGGTTCGTGAGGTGGCGGAACCGGCCGCCCTGGAAGTCGATCTCGTCGTGGAACTCGGAGCCGGGCCGCGCCGCGCCCACGAAACCCGCCCCGAACTCGACGCCCTTCACGGCATTGATCGACATCACCGCCTGCGCGAGCCGGCCGTCAAGCTTGCGGTCCCAGTGGACGTAGCTGCCCAGCCCAGGCGGGACGCCGCGCGCGACGACCCGGAACGTGCCGCCCAGCGTGTCGCCCCTCTCCGCCGCCTCGTCGATGGCGGCCACCATGCGCGTCGACGCGTCTGGGTCGGGGCACCGCACTGGCGAAGCCTCGAGGTCCTCGACCGAGATCGTGTCCGGGTCGGCTCCTTCGAAGCCGATATCGACCGTCCCGATCGACTGGGTGAAGCTCAGGATCTCGACCCCGAACTCCGCCAGCAGCTTGCGCGCGAACCCGCCCGCCGCCACGCGCGTGGCGGTCTCGCGTGCCGAAGATCGCTCGAGCACGTTGCGGATGTCGGTGTGGCCGTATTTCAGGGCGCCCGCCAGGTCGGCGTGGCCGGGACGCAGCCGCGTCACCGGCTTGGGCTCGAAACCTTCCTTGGCCGGTGTCATCTGCGCCAGCCAGTTGATGTGGTCCTTGTTCTCGAGGACGAGGGTGACGGGGCTTCCGATCGTGAAGCCGCCGCGCACCCCGCTGACGATGCGCGCGAAGTCGGTCTCGATCTTCTGCCGCCCGCCTCGCCCATGACCTCCTTGCCTGCGCGCAAGATCGCGGCGAAGATCTTCCTCGGAGATCTCGAGACCCGACGGCAGACCCTCGATGATCACCGTCAGCTGAGGGCCGTGCGATTCGCCGGCGGTCAGAAACCTGAGCATGGAGGCGATCATAGCTAGGGGTGCCCAGAGCCCTTGAGGTAGCGCTCATCGACGTCGGAGGCACCCTTTGGCCCAATTCCTGGCCGATCCGGGCGGCAGACGCCGCGGGCCGTCGCCTGAGGATCCGGACGGCCATGCCCGGGATCGAGCCGGCGCTGGTCGAGGCTCTCGCGGATGACCTGATCGAGAGCAGCCGGCCCGGCGATGAGGCGCGCACCATCTCGACCGAGAACCCCGTCTCCATCAACTCGCCGGCGGAGATGCTCATTGCCGGCTGCCTCGGCCGGAGCGGCCTGCCGGCTGACCTCGACACCATCCGGCGCCTGCGGCGCGCGATGTCGATCCCCGTCTCCGACCGGATGAAGCCTCTGCCAGGCGCGATCGAGCTCCTGGCGGACATTCACGGGCTCGGCATCCGCAACGTGATCGCGAGCAACACCTACTGGCGCGACGCCGACAGCTACTGGGAGGATTTCCGCCTCCTCGGGATGGCCGAGCACGTCGACGGGATCATCACGTCGGTCGACGCCGGCCACCTCAAGCCTCACCCGGCGGTGTTCGAGATGGCGATGAGCTGGGCGGGTGTCCCTCCCGAGCGATGCGTCGTCATCGGCAACCGCGAGGAGAACGACATCGAGCCGGCCCTTCGCCTCGGAATGTGGACGATCCTCGTGCACCCCGACGATCCCAAGCCGGAGTCCACGCGGGCACACGCCGTGGCGGCCGACCTCTGGGAATGCGCGCGAGCAGTCAGAGATATGCTCGAAGCCCAATGAAGGACGAGGTCTTGCGCGAGGTGGAGCGCATCGTGCTCACGCTCGACGTGAACGGCGAGAAGCGGGACCTGCTCCTCCCGGTGCACAAGACGCTGCTCGAAGTCCTGCGCGAGGACATGCAGCTGACGGGCACGAAGCACGGATGCGAGCTCGGCGAGTGTGGGACGTGCACGGTGCTGATCGATGGAAGGCCGCAGCTCAGCTGCCTCGTGCTGCCGGTCCAGGTAGAAAGGCGCGCGATCACCACCATCGAAGGCATGGCCGTGGGCTCGGTGCTGCATCCGCTGCAGACCGCCTTCGCGGAGCTGGGAGCTGCGCAGTGCGGCTACTGCACGCCGGGCATGCTGCTCTGCGCCAGGTCTTTGCTCGATGAGAACCCGCGACCGTCGCGCGACGAGATAAGGGCAGCGCTCGCCGGCAACCTCTGCCGGTGCACCGGTTACACGAAGATCCTCGAGGCGATCGAGTTGGCGGCGGGACGGCCGGCATGAGGGTCGTCGGCAAGCCGCTGCCGCGGGTCGACGCCGCGACCAAGGTCACCGGCCGGGCCGTGTACGCGGACGACATGCTCCCGGCGCGCACGCTCCACTGCAAGATCCTCCGCAGCCC
>VBJE01000252.1 GCA_005879675.1 Chloroflexota bacterium | reverse complement strand
AATATGGTGCTGCTGGGCCTTGTCGGTGGACTGTTCCTGGCGGCCATCGTCACGTTCGTGCCGGTCGCAGACCACTACGCCACGGGCCGCGCGGGCACCGTCATCCCGGTCAGCGGGATCGATGCGCTGCTCATCGTGGCGATGATCCTGATCGTCGTCCGCTCGATCGAAGGTCATGTCCGCACCGTGCCGTTCACGGCATCGCCGAGCGGTTTGCCTTAGCTCGCCAGACTCGCTACATCCCCAGCATCGCGCGGGCGCGGAGGGCGATCGAGATCGCGACCCGCGTCTCGGGATCGTCGAGCTGCAGGCCGGTCAGCGTCTGGATGCGCTCGACGCGGTAGGTCATCGAGTTGATGTGGATGCCGAGGTTGCGGGCCGCGGCGCGCCGCACCCACCGGGCGGCGGACAGGGCCTCCAGCGTCTGCAGAAGCGGCGTGTCCCTCGACTGCGCGTACCGAAGCAGCGGGCCGAGCAGCTCGTCGACGAACCGGCGAAGCGCATCCGGGCTCTGCACCTCGAGCAGCAGACGGAACGCGCCGAGGGAGCGATAGGACGCGATTCGGCCGCGGCCCCCGGCGCGGCGCGTGAGGCGCAGCGCCTGCCGCGCCTCCATGTGCGAACGCGCCAGCTCGCCGACACCGTGGGCGAGATTCCCGATCCCCACCGACCCCGAGCCCGGCTTCATCACCGGCACCGCCGCGGCCAGGAGCTGGTTGGCCAGCTTCTCGACCGCGGCGAGGTCGGCCGCCAGCTCGTCCGGGACGAGGAACACCGCCGAGACTGAGCGCACCAGCGTCAGCGCGCCCGGAAGCCGCGACCTTATCAATCCACTGAGCGCCGCGTCGAGGCGGTCCTGCCGGCCGCGGGCGGCCATTGCGGCCTCGGTCTTGTCGTCGTCCGGCTCGAGCACGACCACCCACGCCTTCTGCGGCAGACGGTGTCCCAGGCGCTCGGCCTGGCGAGCGATCCGCTCCGCCTCGTCGGCCTCGAGCCCGCCGGCGAGCACCTCCTCGATAAGGTCGCCGCGCAGTCGGCGCTCCACCTCGGCCGCCGCGCGCTCCTTGGAGAGCTCGACCGCGAGCACCGTGGAGCCGTGCTCTAGCGCCCGCAACCGACCCTCGGGGTCGACCGACTCGCCGTCCACGCCCACCACGAGCAGGCCGAGCACGTCGGCGCCGGCGCGCACGGGAACCACGTCGAGCGGCCGCGGCGGCCGGCCCGCGTTGATCGTGACCTCGCGCGCCGCGCCGCCGATCGGGGGCACCTGGATGCGCGCGGGCATGCCGTCCGAGGACTCCCCCACCCCCCGCACGCGGTAGCCGTCGGGCGAGTACAGCGCCGCGCGACCTCCCGCGAGCGAGCCGATCACCTCCAGGATCGACGGGATGCCGGCGCCGTCGAGCGACAGCTTGGTGAATCGTTCGTGGGTGTCGTGGGAGAGGCGGATCTCGGCGAGCTGGACCTCGGTCCGGCGCTGCAGCTCGCTGCGCTCGAGGATGCCCGCGACCTGGGCCGCGATCCCGCGGAGAAAGTCGATGTCACCCGAGTTGAACTCGCGCCGGTCCGTGCTCTGGACGTTGAGCACGCCCACGAGCCTCGGACCGGACTCGATCGGGACCGACGCCATGGAGTGGAACCGGTCCTCGTCGAGGCCCGGAACCCACTTCCAGTGCGGCTCCTTGCTCACGTCCGGCACCACGGCCGGGCGGCGCGAGTCGGCGACCCAGCCGGTGATTCCCTCGCCGACCCTCATCCTCACCTTGCCGACCATGTTCTCGTTCAGGCCGTTGGTCGCCGTGAGCAGTAGCTCGCTGCCCGACGGCAGCACGAGATAGAGGGAGCAGACGTCGGTGCCGATCGCGGAGGTGGTCTCGCGGATGATCAGCTCCAGCAGCTCGTCGGGACGCTGGGTGGACGCTGCCGCCTGCGCCAGGCGAACAAGGAAGCTCAGCTCGCGGGCGGCGAGGCTCGAGTCGGGAATTTTGCTTTTCATGCCTGATCTCGTGTCATCCGCACTATTGACAACGCGCAGTCTAGTGTGACCGGTACAGGCTCGACCTGCCGTCAGGTTGCGGTTAGATTTAGGCCGAGTCTGTGAGCTCCCCCCATTCCGGCCACTGGCGCGAGCACTTCGCCGGGGTCGACCTGCCGGTCCCCCTGCTCGGCGGCTCCACGGTCACGGGAATCAACTTCGACAACGCCGCCAGCACGCCGCCGCTGACCAGGGTCCGCGACGTCGTGAACGGGTTCTCCGACCTGTACTCGAGCGTGCACCGTGGCACCGGCTACAAGTCGCGCCTCTCGACCGAGGCATACGAGCACGCGCGCGAGGTGGTGGCGCGCTTCCTCTGCGTCGACGAATCGGACCAGGTCGTGATCTTCGTCAAGGGCACGACCGACGCCCTGAACCGGATCGCGGCCGAGGAGGCGCGCCTCGACGGGCGGCAGGTGCTGGTCACGGAGATGGAGCACCACGCGGACCTGCTCCCGTGGCGGCACCGGAGCGGGCACGTCATGGTCGGGCTGTCGGATGGCGGCCACATCGACCTCGACGCCATCGAGCACGCGCTGAAAGAGGGCCAGGGCAGGATCAGCCTCGTCGCCCTGTGCGGCGCGTCCAACGTCACCGGTTTCGTGTCCCCGCTGCACGAGGTCGCCGAGCTCGCGCACCGCTACGGCGCCCGGATCTCGGTCGACGCCGCCCAGCTTGCGCCCCATCACCGCATCGACGTGCGGCCGGCGGGCGACCCTGGGCACCTCGACTTCGTCTCCCTCTCCGGGCACAAGATGTACGCGCCCTACGGCGCCGGTGTCCTCGTCGCTCCACGCGATTTCTTCTCCGGGGCGCCGGAGGTGATGGGCGGTGGCGCGATCGACATCGTCACCTGGGACGACACCGTGTGGGCCGACCTCCCCGACCGCGAGGAGGCTGGGTCGCCCAACGTCATCGGCGCTGTCGCACTCGGGGTCGCGATCGAGACCCTGCTCGAGCTGGGCTTCGAAAAGATGCTCGAGGACGAGATCGC
>VBJE01000185.1 GCA_005879675.1 Chloroflexota bacterium | reverse complement strand
ACGGACTTCCTTCTTCGCCGGGTGGACGTTGACGTCGACCAGCTCGGGGTCGATGCCGATGTCGATGATCGCGATCGGATGTCGCCCGCGCTCGAGCCGTCCCTGGTAGCACTCCTCCAGGGCATAGACGAGCGACCGCGCGCTGATCGGCCGGCCGTTGACCGCGAGCACCATGCCGTCGCGGCTGCCGCGGCTGAGGCGCGGCTGGCTGACCATGCCCACAACCAGGGGCAATCCGATCATCTCCAGCATCTCCGCCGCGACCGATGGCCCGTACACCGACGCGATCGCACGCCGCCGGTCGCCATCGCCGTTGGTGCTGACGGCGGCACGGCTGTCGATTGTGAGGTGAATGCGGACGTGTGGATGGAGGAGCGCAAACGCGCCGACCACGTCTTTGATCGCGGCCATCTCGGTCGCATCGCTCTTCAGAAACTTGAGGCGCGCCGGCACGTTGCCAAAGAGATCCCGCACCTCGATCGCGACGCCGGGGAGCAGGGGCCCCGCCCCGTGCTCCACGACCTCTGCGTTGCGGATGCGGAGCGTCGCGCCGCCGGAGGCGCACTCGACGTCGGCGACGGCCGCGATGCTTGCCAGCGCTTCGCCGCGAAAGCCGAAAGACTCGATCACGGCGAGATCCGCCAGCGAGGCCAGCTTGCTCGTCGTGTGCCGGACGAACGCCAGCGCGAGCTCATCAGCCGGGATGCCGGCGCCGTCGTCGCTGACGCGGATCGACGTCTTGCCCGCGCCACGGACGTCGATGCTGATCCTGCGTGCCCCGGCGTCGAGCGCGTTCTCGACCAGCTCCTTGACCACCGAGGCAGGGCGCTCGATCACCTCGCCAGCGGCGATCGCGTCGGCGACCTCCGGCGACAGCATCTGGATCACGAGGTCAGCTTTGCCCGCAGCTGGTACAGCTTCTGCAGCGCTTCCAGGGGGCTCAGGGACGCGGGATCGATCTCTTCCAGCTCCTTGCGCAGAGGGTCAGGTGACATCTCGATCGGGAGTCCAAGCTGAAGCTCGGGCGGCTCGAGCGGCCTCTGTCGCTCCAGCTCGCCGAGCACGTCGCGGGCCCTGGCGATCACCGCCGGCGGAAGTCCGGCCACCGCGGCGACGTGGATTCCGTACGAGCGGTCGGCTCCTCCCGGGACAACACGATGGAGGAAGCGAACCGTGTCTCCTTCCTCGAGGACCTCGACCCGCTGGTTGCGGATCCGAGGCAGACGCTCGGCCAGCGCGGTGAGCTCGTGGTAGTGCGTTGCGAAGAGTGTTCGGCAGCCGAGCCGCGGCGCCTCATGCAGATACTCGACGACTGCTTGCGCAATCGACAGGCCGTCGTAGGTCGACGTCCCCCTCCCCACCTCGTCGAGGATCAGGAGCGACGCGCGTGTCGCGTGGCCGAGGATGTACGCGGTCTCGGTCATCTCGACCATGAAGGTCGACATGCCGGCGCTGATGTCGTCGTGCGCGCCGACGCGAGTGAAGATGCGGTCGGCGATTCCGATCACCGCCGTCTCCGCGGGAACGAAGCTGCCGCATTGCCCGAGCAGGACGATGATCGCCGCCTGCCGCAGGTACGTCGACTTGCCGGCCATGTTCGGACCGGTGAGGATCACGATCTGCGCGTCCTCGGGGTCCAGTTCGAGGTCGTTGGCGACGAAGACGCCGGCGGGCAAGCCCTCCTCGACGAGCGGATGCCGGCCGCCGTGGATCCGCAGGTCCAGGCCGGCGTTGACCACCGGGCGGATCCAGCGGTGCTCCGCCGCCGCCAGCGCGAGGCTCAGCAGCGCGTCGATCATCCCGATCGCCTGCCCGGTGGCGCGAAGAGACGGCGATGACGCGGCGACCGTCTCGCCGAGGTCGTGGAGGATCTCGAGCTCGCGCGCCGCGATTCGCTCCTGCGCGCTGAGCACGATCGCCTCTTTCTCTTTCAGCTCGGGCGTGATGTAGCGCTCGCCGCCCGTGAGCGTCTGCTTGCGCACGTAGTCGTCAGGGAGCTTCGCGGTGTTCGCGTGGCTGACCTCGATGTAGTAGCCGAAGACCTTGTTGAAGCCCACCTTCAGGGTGCGGATGCCGGATCGTCGCCGCTCGCCGCTCTCGAGCTTCGCGATCCAATCGCGCGCGCCCTTCGACGCCTCCAGGATGGCGTCCAGGTCGGCGTCAAACCCTGGCCGGATGACGCCGTCGCGGCCGTTGGTGGGCGGGTCATCGACGAGCGCGCGCGCGAGCACCTCGCTCACCTCGGGCGCACCCGTGACCTGGCCCGCCAGCTGCCGGGTCACGAGCGCCTCGTACGCGCCCAGTGCCTCGTGGACGGAAGGGATCGCCTCCAGCGATCGGCGCAGCGCCACGAGCTCGCGCGCGCTCGAGTGTCCGGAGGCAGCGCGCGTCACCAGTCGCTCGAGGTCGCCCACGGGCTTCAGGACCTCCTGCAGCCGATCGCGCAGCGCCGGCGCGCCGACCAGCTCATCGACAGCCGCCAGGCGCAGCTCGATCGACTCCGCCTCGCGCAGCGGCGCGCTGAGCCACGAGCGCAGCTGTCGCGCCCCGACCGGCGTGCACGTGCGGTCGATCAGGGTCACGAGCGCAGGCAGCTCGAGGTTGCGGATCGTGGCCGCGTCGAGCGGCATGGTCGCGTCGGGCGAATAGGTCCGCACGGTCATGGACCCAGGGGTGATCCGAGTCTGGTTCTGCCGGAGGTAATCGAGGACGACGCCTGCGGCGCCAACCGCCAGCGGAGCCCCGGCCGCGCCGACCGAGGCCGCGTAGGCGATGCCCAGCACGTCCTTCAACCGCTGCTGCCCTCTGACCGGGTCGAAGCGATACTCCTCGACCTCGGGCGCTGTCAGCAGCTCTGCCGGCGCCAGCCTCTCGAGCTCTGACTGCAGGCGGTCGCGCGGCAGCTGGCACAGTAGAAGCTCGCCCGTCGAGACCTCGCACGCGGCGAGCCCGGCTTCCAGGCCCTTCGTCCACGCCGCGACCAGGTAGTTGGGCCTCGACGGCTCGAGGTATGCCTCTTCGACGACGGTCCCAGGCGTGAGAACGCGCGTGACGTCGCGACGGACGATCTTGTTCTTGGCCGCGGGCTCGACCTGGTCGCAGATCACGAGGTCAGCTGCACTCCCATGATCGGCGCGGCGACCTTCGCGTCGTCGAAGAAGATCTCGTAGAAGTCGCCGAGCCTGAAGAGCAGGATCCCGTCGGGGTGCTTCTCGCGCGCCTCCCGGTACTGCCGCATCACCGGGGTGGCTGGGGGATTCACGCCGCGGGCATGCCTGTGAGCTGGCCGGCGGTGGCCTGCAGGACGCGGATGTTGACGACGTCGCCGGGCGCGATGCTGCCCGGGCGCATGACGTTGGCCCGCTTTCCCTGGCGGATGCGGCCGAACGGACGGTCCAGCTCGTCGCGGCCTTCCACAAGGACCTCCACGTCGCGGCCGACCCAGCGCGCGCTCTTGCGGGCCGCGATCTCCCGCGACAGCGCCAGCATGTCGTTGAGGCGGCGCAGCTTCTCATCGTGCGGAACGTCGTCGGCCATCCGCGTTTCCGCGAACGTGCCCGGACGAGGCGAGTACATGGCGATGTGGACGACGTCGAACTCGATCTCTTCTACGAGCGCGCGGGTGTTCATGTAGGCCGCCTCCGACTCGCCCGGGAAGCCGACGATCACGTCGGTCGCGAGCCCGATGTCGGGCATGAGCTTGCGCGCGTTGTCGACGATCGCCCGATAGTGCCGAGTCTGATAGCCGCGCGCCATGCGCTTCAGCACCGTGTCATCGCCGGACTGCACGGGGAGCTGCAGCTCGCGACAGACGATCCCGCTGCCGGCCATCACCTCCAGGAGCTCGGGCTCGAGGTCCTGCGGGTGCGACGTGAGGAAGCGCAGGCGCTTCAGGCCGGGAATCCTCTCCACCTCCCGCACCAGCGCAGCGAGGCCGCCACGCCCCGCCGGGTCGTGGTAGTCGTCGACGTTCTGGCCGAGCAGGACCACCTCCCGGGCGCCATCGGCCACGGCGGCGCGACACTCGGCCACGACCGCATCGAGCGGCACGTGCGTTTCCCGGCCCCGCACTCGCGGGACGATGCAGAAAGTGCAGTTGTGGTCGCACCCCTGGATGACCCGCACGTAGTGGCTGATCCCGGTGCGGCCGGCGCGTGGGAGTGCCTCGCCTTGCGAATAGTCATAGCGGGACTCGAGCTCCGCGACGAAGGGTTCGTAATCGCCGATCGGGACCACGGCATCGAGGTGCGGGAACCGATGGCGCAGTCCGTCGCCCTCCTTCCCCCGTCAGCGCGATCGTGCGCTCCGGCGTTTTCCATTCCCTGAGCTCGTGGAGCTTGGAGTAAACGCGGTCCTCGGACGCCTGGCGCACCACGCAGGTGTTCAGGATGGCGACGTCAGCCCGCTCGAGGGTGTCCTCGACGTAGCCCGCTGCCAGGAGTCGCCGCGCAAGACTCTCGGAGTCGGCCGAGTTCATCTGGCATCCGATCGTCCAGATGTGGAACGACCTGGTTTGAACCGCCGTTATCGACTCTCCACGAGCAAGCGTATGCCGGTCCGCTCCTCGCCGTCGATCGAGATGTCGATGAACGCTGGGATGCAAACGAGGTCGAGGCCGCCGGGCGCCACGTAACCGCGCGAGATGGCGATCGCCTTGACTGCCTGGTTGATCGCGCCGGCGCCGATGGCCTGAACCTCGACTCGGCCTTTGCTTCGGATCACGCCCGCGATCGCTCCCGCGACGGCGACCGGCTTAGAGGTGGCCGAAACCTTGAGCACCTCTACTGGAGTGCGCTCCGTTGTCATTGCTGGAACCCCTTCAAACATGTTCACGGTCGATTCGCTGGATGGACGTAGCCCGGCCGCTGGAAGGGTTAATGGTAACCAGTACCGAATTGAATGTCACGGTTCCGGACGCAACCGCGAACCGGTTCGGGACGCCGGTCAGGAAGCGCTGGATGACGACCTCCTTGTCCATCCCGATGCATCCGTCCCTGGGCCCCACCATGCCGACGTCGGTGACGTAGGCGGTTCCGCCGGGCAGGATCCGGGCGTCCGCCGTCGGAATGTGGGTGTGAGTGCCGACCACGGCGCTCGCCCGGCCGTCCAGGTACCACCCCATCGCCGTCTTCTCGGAGGTCGCCTCGGCGTGCATGTCGCAGAAGACCACCTTCGCGTTCGGATGCGCCGCGAGGATGGCGTCAGCCGCCCGGAACGGGTCGTCCAGCGAGTCCAGGAAGATTCGGCCGATCAGGTTCATGACGAGCACCTGGTGCCCACCGGCCTCGACCACGCACCAGCCCTGGCCGGGGGCGGGCGCCGGGTAGTTGGCGGGCCGCAGGACGTTCTGCAGGTTCGGCAGCTCGCCGACGAACTCTTTCTGGGCGAAGACGTGGTTGCCGCTGGTGATCACGTCGGCGCCCGACCCCTTGAGCTCGGCCGCGATCTTGGCGGTGAGGCCGAAGCCCCCGGCTGCGTTCTCGCCGTTGAGGACCGTGAGGTCGGGGCGCAACTCCTTTTTGAGCGCCGGCAAGATCGCCTTGACGGCGTCCCGGCCGGGGTGGCCGACAACGTCGGCTACGAACAGGATCTTCAGCTGCTCCGCGGGCATTGCTTGATTTTCGGGCAAAAGAAAAGGGGAGCCCGTTTCCGGGCTCCCCTGACTGGTTACTTCGCGTACTCCACCGCCCTCGTCTCGCGCACCACGGTGACGCGGATCTGGCCGGGGAAGCTGAGCTCTGATTCAATGCGCTTGGCGATGTCCCGCGCCATGAGCTGAGCAGCGGTGTCGTCGATCTGCTCCGGCTTGACCAGGATCCGGACCTCGCGGCCCGCCTGGATGGCGTACGACTGCTGGACGCCCTGGAACGAGTTGGCGATCTCCTCGAGCTTCTCGAGCCGTTTGACGTAGGCCTCGAGCGACTCGCGTCTGGCCCCCGGACGCGCAGCGGAGATGGCGTCGGCGGCGATCAGGAGCAGCGCCTCGATGGTGTGCGGCTCCTCGTCGTAGTGATGCGCGCGCACTGCGTGCACCACCGGCGCTGGAACCGAGTGCCTCTGGAGCAGGTCCGCCCCGATCACGGCGTGAGAGCCCTCGACTTCGTGGTCGATGGCTTTGCCGATGTCGTGGAGGAGGCCTGACAGCTTGGCGATGCGGACGTCGGCGCCGATCTCGGACGCCATCATGGCGGCGAGATGGGCGACCTCTTTGGAGTGATTGAGCACCTGCTGGCCGTAGCTGGTGCGAAACCGCAGGATGCCCAGGTGGCGGACGACCTCAGGGTGCAACCCCTGCAGGCCGAGCTCCAGGACCGCCGCCTCCCCCTCCTCTTTGACCCTCTGCAGGACCTCCTGGCGGGACTTGGCGACGATCTCTTCGATCCGGGCCGGATGGATGCGTCCATCCACGATGAGCTTGTTGAGGGCGACCCTCGCAACCTCGCGGCGCACAGGGTCGAACCCGCTGATGATCACGGCCTCGGGCGTGTCGTCGACGATGAGGTCGATCCCCGTGGCCTGCTGGAGAGCGCGGATGTTGCGTCCCTCCTTGCCGATGATGCGGCCCTTAAGCTCGTCGGTTGGCAGCGGGAGCACTGAGACCGAGACCTCGGCAGTCTGGTCTGCGGCGATGCGCTGAATCGACTCGGTGACGATCTCCCGAGCGCGACGCTCGCTCTCGTCGCGGGCTGACAGCTCGGCTTCGCGGACCTTGCGCGCTACCTCGTTGCGCAGGTCCTGCTCCACCTGGGCCATCAGGATCCCCTGGGCCTCCTGGCGCGTCATGTTGGCGACGCGCTGCAGCTCTTTCTCCTGTTGGCGGTAGCTCTCTTCGAGCTTGGCCTTGATGTCGTCGAGCGCCTTCTGCTGGTTGACCAGATCCCGCTCGCGGCGGTTGAGGTCCTCGCCCTTGCGGTCGAGGTTCTCCTCTTTCTGGAGAAGACGCTTTTCGAGCTGCTGCGACTGGACCCGGTACTCCCTGGCTTCCTGTTCGGCGGCGGTGCGGACTTTGACGGCTTCCTCTTTGGCTTCGAGCAGCTTTTCTTTGGCCTGGGTCTCTGCCTCGAGCACGGCCTGCTGGGCCTTCAGCTCGAGCACATGACCGCCGTTGCTCTGCCGGCGCCGGAGCAGCAAGAACGCCACCCCAAAACCGCCGGCCACAGCCACCGCTGCCACCACCAGTAGCAATACGTAGACGTAGACAGGCATGACAAGCACCTCGTAATTCGATTGTCAAAGTGCGTGACCATGGCAGAACCGGACGGGTCCCACCTCGGGTTGGCTCTATGACTTGCCGGCCAAAACTGGCCCGCGTGACCTGATTTTAGGCTCCGAGGCCACCCGGCTGGGCGCGGATCGCGGCAGGCGCGCAGCGCCGATCAGGCGGCCGAGGCCAAGGCAGGGGTGGCCCAAGGAGGAGCGCATCGAGATGCGCGACTACGAGGGACGGGCCCCCTAACGCAGGCATTCGGCTGCCTGAGCCGATGAGACGCGCAGCAGACGGGTGGAAGAGGAGCCTTAGGCCTCGGGGGTAGTTGCCGTGCCCTGCCAGACCGCCAGGCATGCCTCCCGGGCGACGCCCAGGGAGAAACCCCGGCGGAGGAGCCTGGCGCCGACCGAATCAAGCAACTCTCGGTAGCCTGCCGTGCTTTTGCGAGCTGAGAGCCGCTCCGCCAGCCGGGTGGCCGCGGCCACCTGGGCGGAATGGTCGAAGGCGTCCAGGGCAGCACCGGCGACCGCCCGGTCGACGCCCCGGGCGCTGAGCTCGGCCGAGAGCGCCAGCGGGCCAAGCGTGGCCGACCGTCTCCTGACGTGTCCCGCCGCAAACGACGCGTCGTCGAGGTAGCCGAGCCGGCTGAGCCGAGCCATGGTCGCGTCGACGTCCTCGACGCTGAAACCTCGCCTGGCCAGCTTGCGGCGAAGCTCGGCGCGGGAGTGGGCTCGCCGCGCAAGCAGCCCGACGCCGGCTTCGTACGCGCTGCCAGTGGGCGGCTTAGAACTCCTCCGCGGCACCCGCAGGCGACCTTATAGGCGCGGCGACGCGCAGCGGCGGTGTCGCTGCCGAGGCCTTCTCGCGCACCTTGCCCTCGATCTCAGCGCTCAGGGTCGGGTTCTCGCGCAGGTAGTTCCTGACATTGTCGCGACCCTGACCGAGGCGCTGGTCGCCGAAGGACATCCACGTCCCGCTCTTTTCGAGGACCGAGAACTCGAGGGCGGCGTCGATCAGCGAGCCCTCGTGGGAGATGCCCTCGTTGAACAGGATGTCGAACTCGGCAGAGCGGAACGGCGGCGCCACCTTGTTCTTCACCACCTTGACTTTCACCCTGTTGCCGACCGAATCGAGACCGTTCTTGATCACCTCGACCTTGCGAATGTCGAGGCGCACGGAGGAGTAGAACTTCAGCGCCCGACCTCCGGGCTGCGTCTCGGGATTTCCGAACATGATCCCGACCTTCTCCCGCAGCTGGTTCAGGAAGATCACTGCGCAGTTGGACTTGGAGATCGCGGCCGTGAGCTTGCGCAGTGCCTGCGACATGAGGCGCGCCTGCAGACCCATGTGCGAGTCACCCATCTCACCTTCGATCTCGGCCTTCGGCACGAGGGCGGCCACCGAGTCGATGACGATCACGTCGACCGCGTTCGAGCGGACCAGCACCTCGACGATCTCCAGCGCCTGCTCGCCGGTATCCGGCTGGCTGATCAGGAGGTCGTCGATCTTCACGCCGATTCGCGACGCGTAGAGAGGGTCCAGCGCGTGCTCTGCGTCGACGAACGCCGCGACGCCCCCCACCTTCTGCGCCTCGGCGATGACGTGGAGAGCCAGGGTCGTCTTGCCGGCGGACTCAGGGCCGTAGATCTCGGTCACCCTGCCTCTTGGGATTCCGCCCACGCCGAGGGCCAGGTCAAGAGGCAACGCACCGGTGGAGATGGCCGTCACCTCGTTGCGCTGCGCAAAGTGTTCGCCCAGTTTCATGATCGCGCCCTTGCCGTAGGTCTTGGTGATCTGGGACATCGCCGAATCGAGGGCTTTCCCCTTCTCTTCGTGCGCCTTTTCTCGCTCCCTGTCCCTGTCTTTGTCTTTTTCTTTGTCCATCTGATGTCAGTCCTCCTAGGTCGTTGCGGCAAGTGTTCTACGTCGAGGGTCAGCAATCAACGTTCTTTACAGGCCGATTCGGGCAGTTTAACGAACATGTGTTTGGAGGTCAAGAGGACGGCCGGCGCACGCCTCGCACCTCCTCGACGAGCAGCCTCAGCGCCTCTGTCGCCGCCTGGCGCCGGATCGATGAGCGATCGCCGGAGAAGGTGAACTCGCGGGAGGCCACATGCCCCTCCGAAGCGACCGCGATGTAGGTCAGCCCCACCGGCTTGCTGGTGCCTTCGGCCGCGGGCCCGGCGATCCCCGTCACCGCGACGCCGAGATTGGTGCGAAGACGCGAGCGCACGCCCTGCGCCATCGCCTCCCCCACCTCCCGGCTGACGGCGCCGACGGTCTCCAGCAACGAGGCCGAAACGCCGAGCTGGTCGCGCTTCACGTCGTTCGAGTACGCGATCACGCCGCCCGCGAAGTAGGCCGAGCTGCCAGGCTGCTCCGTGATCAGCGCCCCGATCAGGCCGCCCGTGATCGACTCCGCGACCGAGACTGTCAGGCCGGTGCCGCTCAGCACCTCGGCAACCTCTCCGGGCGAGGCCTCGGGCGCACCGCCGGCAGCGCCGGTACGGACGCGCGACGTGTCGAAAGGCGCGAGGAACCGGCGGAAGCGCCACAGATAGTCCAGCCCGCTCCATACCGTGAACACGATCGCCGCTGCGACCGCGATGTCGGCGAGCGGCACCACCGCGGGGTACGGCCGCTGGAGGATCAGCAGCGTGACGGCGCTCATCTGCGTCACGGTTTTCGTCTTGCCCAGGGGAGCGGCCGCGATCACCCGCCCCTGGCTCGCCGCGACCGAGCGGAGGATGGTGATGATCAGCTCGCGCGAAAAGATGACAACCACCACCCAGGCCGCGACCAGACCTTCCTGGACGAGGACGATGAGGACCGAGAGGACGAAGAGCTTGTCCGCCAGCGGGTCGAGGAACTTGCCGAGGTCGCTCACGAGGCCACCGCGCCGAGCGAGCTCGCCGTCGAGGGTGTCGGTGAACGAGAACAGGATGAACAGCGCGGCCGCGATCTGGTCGTGACCGGGAAAGTCCACCAGCAAGAGCGCCATCAGGACGGGGATCGCGGCCAGGCGACTCGCCGTGAGCGCGTTGGGGATGTTCATCCCTGAAGAAGTTTGCCGTTATTCGATGCCCAGCCGCTCCAGCAACTCATCGACATCGGGGAGCGTCATCAGCACCTCGCGCGACTTCGAACCCTGGTAACCGCCGACCACGCGGTGCTCCGCGAGCTGGTCGACGATGCGGCCGGCGCGCGAGTAGCCGACATTGAACTTGCGCTGCACGAGCGAGACCGACGCGGCGCCTTCCGCCGCCACCGCGCGCGCGGAGCGGGCAAACAGCGGGTCGAGCTTGCGCTCCTCGCGCCGCTCGCCCTCCCACTCCGAGACGGCACCTTCCTCCAGGATCTCCTCCATGTAGCGGGGCCCGCCCTGCGACTTCCAGAAGTTGACGACTCCGTCCACCTCCTGGTCGCTGACGAACGCGCCCTGGATGCGCGTCGGCTTGCCGGCATCGACCGGCTGGTACAGCATGTCCCCGCGCCCGAGCAGCTTCTCCGCGCCGCCGGCGTCGAGGATGACGCGGCTGTCGACCTGCGAACCGACGGCGAACGCGATGCGGGACGGGATGTTGGCCTTGATCAGGCCGGTGATGATGTCGGTGGAAGGTCGCTGGGTCGCGATGATGAGGTGGATGCCCACCGCGCGCGCCAGCTGGGCGATGCGGCAGATGAGCTCCTCGATCTCACCGGCCGCAACCATCATCAGGTCGGCGAGCTCGTCGATGACGATCACGATGTAGGGCAACGTGCGCGCCAGCTTCTGCGTCGCCTTGTCGTTGTAAGCCGCGATGTTGCGCACGCCCTCGCTCGAGAAGAGCTTGTAACGGCGATCCATCTCGGCGACGGCCCACCGCAGCGCGGCCGCTGCCTGGTGCGACTCCACCAGCACGGGCAGGGCCAGGTGAGGCAATCCGTTGTAACCGGTGAGCTCGACCCGCTTCGGGTCGATCAAGAGCATGCGCATGTGGTCCGGCGTGACCTGGAAGAGAAGGCTCGTGATGAGCGCGTTGATGCACACGCTCTTGCCCTGGCCGGTGGCACCCGCGATCAGCAGGTGAGGCATGCGCGTCAGGTCGGCGACGATCGACTGGCCCGACACGTCATTGCCCAATCCGAGCGCGAGAAGGTTCGTACCTTCGCGGAACGCCGCGGTCTCGATGACCTCCCGGATCGTGACCAGGCTCGCCGACTTGTTGGGCACCTCGATGCCCACCGCGGACTTGCCCGGGATCGGCGCCTCGATGCGCAGCGGCGCCGCAGCGAGGGCGAGCGAGAGGTCGTTCTGCAGCGCCGTGATGCGCTTCACCTGGACGCCAGGACCCGGTTGGATCTCGAACTGGGTCACGGCCGGCCCGGGGTTGACACCCACGACCTTGCATTCGACACCGAACGTCGTGAGGGTGCTCTCGATGATCTTGACGTTGCGCTTGATCTCGTCCGCCATGCGCTCGCGACGTGCCGTGACCGTGTCGAGCAGGGCGATCGAAGGCAGCTTCCACTCGATCTCGGGAATGTCGTCCTCGGCCTCGGCGACCACACGCAGCACCGGCGCGGCCGCGTGGGGCTCGCCCTCCTCGCCGGCTGCGACTGGTGCGACCTGAGGCTTTCTCACCTCGACCGGCGCGGGTTCGTCGAACTCCCAGCCGTTGGCTCCTTCCCTGGTTGCCGGGGCGGTGGCGAAGCTCGCCGCCGAACGCGTGAGCGCGTCTGAGGCTGCCGGGGCCGTGCGCGCAGCTTTCGCCTTCTCCGGCCCGGGCGCGGCCACCAGGTCTCGGATCCTCGCCCGCTCCGCATTGGCCGCGCGCATAGCGCCGAGAGTCGTCACGAGCAGCACACCCGGGCTGAAGTGGACGGTGACGATGAGGCCGATGGCAAGGCCCGCGATCAGCAGCGCCCAGGCGCCGGGGCTGGTGAAAGGTCCGGCGAGCGCGCCTGAGATGTTGGCGCCCACGGCGCCGCCGGAGTTCGCTGCGAGACCGAAGAGGCCGACCAGAGATAGGACCGCGACAACTCCCGCGACCACGTCGATGGTGCGCGGCCGCGGCGCTTTGGGCCACAGCAGGTAAGCGCCGAGCGCCAGGGTAGCCGCGACGGGCACGAACCAGGCGACGCCGAACGCGGCGATCATGCCGTCGCGGATCGCGCCCAGGATCGACCCCGCATGGCTGAGGATGCCAAGCAGACCGAGCAGCGCCGCGAGCAGGAAAAGAACGCCGAGGATCTCGCGGATCTGCAGCGAGCTGAGACGCGGCCGCACCGCGCGCTTGCTCCGTTTGGAACGGGACGAGGAAGCGCGGCGAGCGCCGGAACGAGTCGAGCTTCGGGATGTGGTGCGACGCATGCTGCGGGGCCCTGGAGCCGATTGGATTCTACCCTGTCGCGGACGCCATACTCTCCGCCGTGGCCGTCGACCCGTTCGGGGAAGCCGAGGCTCGCTACAGGTTCCTGGTCGAGGACCGGCGCACGGGTACCCTGCAGCCGCGAGCGTTCAGGGTCGCCGTCCGCGACCTCGCGGTGCTCGACAACGAAGGGCGTCGGTGGATGCTCGGGCCCGAAGACGGGATCTGGTACCGGCGCGAAAACGAAAGGTGGTTGCAAGCTGATCCGCCGCGCCGGCTCGTCTGCCCGTCATGCGGGCATCACAACCTGGGCCGGCACAGCTTCTGCGTGGAGTGCGGGCATCGGCTGAACCGCTGATGGCGGAATTTGACCAATTTTCGCCTCTGCCAGAGGCATCTCCGCGGGAGTCCTTCCGCTAGCGATGCAATTGCGACTGCGCGATTCCGTACGCCAAGCCCAGCGCGACAGGCAGCAGCGCGGCGAGGAACCACAGCCTCCACCACAGCGGCCTCTGCTCGCCCTGGACCATCTCGAACCCGCAGAACCCGCAGTAACGGTCGAACGGCCCGGCGATGCCGCGGCACCGAGCGCACTGGTGGATCTGCAGGCCGCAATGCGCGCACCGTTGCTCCTCCCCCGAGTGGTTCATGACCATCGCGGGCTGGTCGCAACGCGGGCACAGGCTCGGCGCGACCAGCGCAAGTGGGGGAAGCTTCATATCTCCGTGATCACCGGGATCACCATAGGGCGGCGGCGCGTCTGCTTGTAGACCGTCCTCGAGACCGCGTCGTGGATCGCTTCCTGGACCAGGCTGAGCTCCGGGTGGGAGTCCACCAGCCGGCGAATGCTCTCCAGGGCGGCTTTGCGCGCATCGGCCATCAGCCGGGTCGAGAGCTCGGGCTCGATGACGCCTCGCGAGATCAGGTCGGGACCCGCGCGCACGGTCCCTGTGTCGCGGTCGAGCGTCAGGGTCACGACCAGGATGCCGTCCTCGGCGAGGTGGCGGCGGTCCCGAAGCACCACCTGTTCCACGTCGCCGACCCCGATCCCGTCGACGTACACCAAACCCGTGCCGATCTTCTCGCCACGGGTCATCGAGACCGCGTCGAGCTCCACGGTCTCGCCGTCCTCGACCACTGCGATCCGGTCCGGTTCGATACCCGTCTCTCGCGCGAGCTCCGAGTGAAGCAGGAGCTGGCGGTACTCCCCGTGGACAGGGATGAAGTACTTCGGCCGCACCGCCTGGAGCATGTCGCGGAGCTCCTCGCGCTGGGCGTGGCCGGTGACGTGCACGTTGCCGACCTCGGAGTAGAAGACTCGCGCGCCATGGCGATAGAGGTTGTTCACCGTCTGATGGACCATGCGCTCGTTGCCGGGAATCGGCCGCGCCGAGATCACGACCCAGTCGTCCTTGCGCACGTTGAGGAATGGATGGCGCTGGGCGGCGAACCGGGTCAGGGCGGACATCGGCTCGCCCTGGCTGCCCGCGGTGAGCAGCAGCAGCTTCGCGACGGGAACCTTCTCCACCTCCGCCAGCGGGATGACGACTCCGTCAGGCACGGTCAGGAATCCGAGCTCGCGCGCGGTCTTGAAGTTCTGCTGCAAGCTGCGGCCGACGATCGCCACCTTGCGCTCGAACTGCGCCGCCATCCGCACCAGGTGCTGCATGCGATGAATGTTGGAGGCGAAGTTCGCGACCACGATCCGCCCGGGCGCCTGGCTGAAGATGCGCTCGAAGGGCCCGTGCAGGTCGCGTTCTGAGCCGGAGCGTCCTTCCCGCTCCGCGTTGGTGGAGTCGCTGAGGAGGAGCAGCACGCCCTCATCGCCCAGGACACGAAACCTTTCGAGGTTGGTCGGGTTGCCGTCCGGAGGATCGGGGTCGAGCTTGAAGTCGCTCGTGTAGATCACTCGGCCGACGGGCGTATCGATGGCCAGGGCCACCGCGTCCGGGATCGAGTGGCATACAGCTATGGTCTCGACGCGGAACGGGCCCATCTGCACCGCGTCGCCCACCCTTACCTCGCGGAGGTCCGACTCCCGCAGGATGCGGTGCTCCCTGAGCTTGGGCTTCAGGAGGCCCAGGGTCAGCCGCGTCCCGTAAACCGGCACGTTGAGCTTCTTCAGAGCGAAGGGCAGGCCGCCGATGTGGTCCTCGTGGCCGTGGGTGAGGAATACGCCGGCGACCTGCTTCTCACGCTGCAGGAGATAGGAGATGTCCGGCAGGACCAGGTCGACGCCGGGCATGTCCTCCTGCGGAAACATGAGCCCCGCGTCGATGACGATGAACTGCTCCTCCCATTCGAGCGCCCACATGTTGATGCCGACCTCGCCGAGGCCGCCGAGCGGGAGATAGCGCAGACGCTTGGGCTTTACAGCAGGCGTAGTTGCTCGGACTCCGGTTTCGGCGCCGCGACCGGGACCGGTGGAGGCGGCGGAACGAGGACGTGGTCGAGATAGCGCTTGAGCGAGTCGAAGTCCCGCTCCAGGTCGGCGACCAGCGAGCCGTTGTGCAGGGCCGCGGCCGGGTGGTACAGCGGCACGTAGGCGACGTCGCCTCGCCGGATCATGCTGCCGTGGATGCGTGAGATCGAGCCCTGACCTGGCATCAGGCGCTCCAGTGCGTGGCGGCCGAGGATGAGCACGACCTTCGGCTTGACGAGCGCCATCTGCTCCTTGAGGTAGGGCGAGCACGCCTCGACCTCGTTCGGCATGGGGTCGCGGTTCATCGGCGGCCGGCACTTGAGCACGTTGGTGATGTAGACGTCGGCCCGGCTCAGCTCGATCCGGGCCAGCAGCGTGTCGAGCAGCTTGCCTGCCGCGCCGACGAACGGCTCACCCTGGCGGTCTTCATTGAAGCCGGGCGCCTCGCCGACGATCATCACGTCGGCCGGGCACGGGCCAACACCGGGCACCGCCTGCGTGCGCGTCGCGTGCAGCCCGCAGTTCTTACAGGATCGGATCGTCTCGTGGAGCCGCAACAGCTCCGACGGCGCGCTAAGCGACTTTGACTCCTGTTTTGGCGAAGGTGATGTACTCGCCCGCGTCGTGGATCGTCTTCATCACCGACTTCAGCTGCTCGGCCGTGAGCGGCACCAGAGGCAGCCGGAACGGGCCGGCGTTGAAACCCATCGCGTTCAGCGCCGACTTGACGGGCACCGGGTTGGCGGCCGTCGTCATCAGCGCCTTGATCACAGGCAGCAGGCCGTGATGTATGTCCTGCGCGACCTCGTTGTCGCCCCTGCTGTGGGCGTCGAGCATCTTCTTCATCGAGCGGCCGGCGATGTGCGAGACGACGCAGATCACGCCGTACCCGCCCACCGCGAGCACGGGCAGCGTCCAGCTGTCGTCGCCGCTCCACACCCTGAAGTCGTCCGGCTTGCCGGCGCAGACAGAGCCGATCTGGTCGAGGTCTCCGCTCGCCTCCTTGACCCCGATGACGCCCGGCAGCTCGGCGCACCGGAGCGTCGTGGCGGCGGTCATGTTGATCGCGGTCCGGCCCTGGATGTTGTACATGATCGTCGGTCCGATCTCCGAGATCGCCTTGAAGTGCTGGTACATGCCTTCCTGAGGCGGCTTGTTGTAGTACGGCACCACAGCGAGGAGTGCATCGGCGCCCGCCTTCATCGCCAGCTTGGAGAGCTCGACCGAGTGGTGCGTGTCGTTGCTTCCCGTCCCGACGACGACGGTCTTGCCCGGGATCGCGTCCTTGACGGCGCGGAGGAGCTCTATCTTCTCCGCGTCGGTCAGCGTGGGCGATTCGCCGGTCGTCCCCGAGACGACGACGCCGTCGGACCCGTCGGCGACGAGCATCGCCGCCAGCTTTGCCGCGGCGTCGTAGTTCACCTTCCCGTCTTCGCGGAACGGGGTGACCATGGCCGTGAGGAGTCTGCCGATGTCTTTCATGCTTTCACCGCTCCAACCACTCCCATCTCGATGGCTTGCTCCGCGATCTGGACCGCGTTGAGCGCAGCTCCCTTGCGAAGGTTGTCGGACACGATCCAGAGCAGCAGACCGTGCTTCGCCGACCCATCCTCGCGAATCCGTCCGACGTAAACCTCGTCCTTGCCCGCGACTCCGTGCGGCGTCGGGTAGAGCTTGGCGTGCGGATCGTCCTGCACGACCACGCCGGGCGCGCTCCCCAGGAGGGTCCGGGCGTCATCGGCCGTGATCTTGTCCTTCGTCTCGAGGAACACCGATTCGCCGTGGCCGACTGGAACCGGGACTCGCACGCACGTTGCCACGATTCGCAGCTCAGGCTCATGGAGGATCTTGCGCGTCTCGTTGACGATCTTTACTTCCTCTTCGTTGTAGCCGCCGGCCTCGGGGTGCCATCCGCCGGGGACGACGTTGTATGCGAGCTGGTATGGGTACGCGGCCACGCCCGGCGTCTCGCCCTCGGCAATCGCCTTCGTCTGCTCTTCGAGCTCGTCGACGAGCAGGCGGCCCGCCCCGGAGGCCGACTGGTACGTCGAGACGAGGACTCGCTCGAGACCGACCTTCTTCTTCAACGGATTGAGGATCACCGCGAGCGGGATCGCGCAGCAGTTCGGGTTGGCGATGATGCCCTCGTTCTCCCGGATATCGTCGGCGTTGACCTCGGGCACCACGAGCGGCACGTTCTCCTTCATGCGCCAGGCCGAGCTGTTGTCGATCACAAGCGCGCCCGCCTCCGCCGCGACAGGTCCGTACATAAGCGCGATGTCGCCGCTGGCGGCGAAAAGCGCCACGTCGATGCCTTTGAACGCCGAATCGCTTATCTGTTCGACTTCAAGCGAGCCGCCGTTGTACTGAACGGTCAGTCCCTTCGAGCGCTCCGAGGCCAGCGCCACGACACGCGCGCTCGGGAAATTGCGCTCGGCAAGCACACGCAGCATCTCGTTGCCGACCATGCCGGTCGCGCCGACGACAGCAACGTTTAGTCGCTTGGAGGTGGGCACGCGGTCAGTTTACTTCCAATTCAGTTGGAGCGGAGACTGCGCTGCACGCGGATTGACCCTCAGGGCTATCTGCATTTGCTGGACCGCCGCCACGAATGTTGGATGCACTGTCAGTTCGGTGCGTATTGCGTCGCGCGGGCCAGCTGCAATTGCTGCACCGCTTCCACAAAGGCGGGATGCACGTTGGCCAGCTCGACCATTGACTCGTAATGACCCGGGTGCCGCTCGAGAAGCTTCAGCTGAGGGACGGCGCGCCTGCCTAGGAGCATGCCGACGAACCCGCCAAAGAGAGCGCTGAATCCAAGCAAGAACAGAAACTCAAAGATCGCGCGGTTAAGGAGATTCGGTGAGTTGTCGAACACCCCAATGACCCACAAGACGATGGCGATCGGAACAAGCGAGCCGAATATCCATCGGACCACCCAAAGCGTTTTCGCACTCGCCCGGGTCAGCGGAAGGTATCCGCTGGCGCGATCTGAGATGGCGGCTGAAAGGAGAATGCCGCCCACCCAGAATGCCCACCAAGGCGCACGTCTCAATCTGAACTTCCGCCACGTCTCGGCTGGTGCACCCGTCATCGCGCACACCGGTGGAAAGTCGTTAGCAGAAAACTGAGACCGCCAGACCAGAACGCTTGTCGGGCCGCTAGTCAAGGCTCAATCCGAGCAGCTCGTCGAGGCCGCGATAGAAGCGCGGCTCTGAGGTGACTCGCCGGATCGCGAGCAGTACGCCGGGCACATATGCCTCCCGGCTCGTGGTCCTGTGCGCGATCGTCAATGTCTGCCCGGGCAGTCCGAAGATGACCTCCTGGTCGGCCACGAACCCGGGCAGCCTCACGCTGTGCACGGCGACGTTGCCCTCCTCCCCACCTCGGGTCCCCGCGAGCGTCTCCTTCTCGGCCTTCGTGTGCGCGAAAGGCTTGTCCTTGCGACGCGCAGCCAGGCGGCGCGCGGTCGAGAGCGCGGTGCCGGAGGGCGCGTCGAGCTTGCCCGCGTGGTGAAGCTCGATGATCTCGGCCGCGTCGAAGTGGGGTGCGGCGAGATCGGCGAGGTGCATCATCAGGACCGCGCCGACCGCGAAGTTCGGCGCGACCATGCCGCCGATCTTCTTCTCCTTGCACGCGGTCTCGATCTTGTCGATATCGGCGGCGGAGAGACCCGTGGTACCGACGACGGGGGATGCCCCGGCCGCCACGGCCGCGAGCGCGTTGTGCAGCGCTTCCGACGGGCGCGTGAAGTCGACGAGCGCCTGCGGCCTTTTCTCGTGCAGGAAGGAGGCGAGGTCGTCGCCTCGCGCCACGCCGCCGGTGTATTCGATGTCAGGCTCGTTCTGAAAAGCCGCGGCCAGCACCGAGCCGACTTTGCCGCGGTGTCCCGCGATGGCGACCTTGACTAGTCTCTGCGTGGGCGCCGGTCTCTGCCTCCGCCGTTTCGGCCACCCCGGTCGCGACCGCCAAACCCGCCCTCTCGCGCAGGCGCGGGCGACGCGAGGGCCGCCGCCATGACTTCCGGGTTGATCTTCTCCTCGATCGGCTCGCCGCGAGCGGTCAGATCTTCGATCGCCGCCTGCCGGCTCAGGTTGAGGCGGCCCTGGCTGTCGATCTCGACCGCCTTGACCACGATCTCGTCGCCGATGTTGCACACCTCTTCGACCCTCTCCACACGGTGGTCGGTGAGCTTGGAGATGTGGACCAGGCCGTCCTGGCCAGGGAGCACCTCGACGAACGCGCCGAAGGGCATGATGCGCACGACCTTGCCCTTGTAGATCTTGCCGACGTCGACCTCGTCGGTGAGGCTCTTGATCCAGTCGATCGCCTTTTGCCCCCCCTCCTGGTCCACGGCCGCGATGAAGACCCGGCCGTCGTCCTCGACGTCGATCTGCGCCCCGGTCTCCTCGGTGATCCTGCGGATCATCGAGCCTCCCTTGCCGATGATGTCGCGGATCTTGTCGGGATTGATGAGGATGGTGGTGATTCGCGGCGCGTAGTCGCTCATCTCGCTGCGCGGCCTTGGCAGCACCGCGAGCATCCTGTCGAGCACGAACAGTCGCGCCTCGCGCGCCTGCTCCAACGCCTGGGCCATGATCTCGTGCGTCAGGCCCTTGATCTTGATGTCCATCTGCAGGGCCGTGATCCCGTCCTTGGTGCCCGCAACCTTGAAGTCCATGTCGCCGAGCGCGTCCTCGACACCCTGGATGTCGGTCAGCACCGCGAACTTGCCCTCGCGCGTGATGAGGCCCATCGCGATACCCGCGACGGGCGCCTTGATCGGCACGCCGGCGTCCATCAGGGCGAGTGTCGATCCGCAGACTGACGCCATCGACGTCGAACCGTTGGAGCTGAGGATCTCGGAGACCAGGCGAATGGTGTAGGGCCAGTCCTCCACCGGCGGGATGACGGCCAGCAGCGCCCGCTCCGCGAGGGCGCCGTGTCCGATCTCACGCCGGCCGGGGCCACGCAGCGGCTTGGTCTCGCCGACCGAGAACGGCGGGAAGTTGTAGTGGTGCATGAACCGCTTGAACTCTTCGGCCGTGAGGCCGTCCAGCTTCTGCTGGTCGGACATCGAGCCGAGGGTCGCAATCGTCAGGGCCTGCGTCTGGCCGCGGGTGAAGAGGCCCGACCCGTGAGTGCGCGGAAGCACGCCGACCTCGACGGTGATCGTGCGCACGTCCTTGAGGCCGCGACCGTCCACGCGCACGCCTTCTTCGACGACTCGCTGGCGGACGCGGTCCTTGACGGCCTTGTCGAACACCTTGCCGATGATGTCGGCGTGCTCGGGGAACCGCTCGCCGAGCTCGATGACCGTCTTGATGCGCAGGTCGTCCATCGCGCTCTCGCGGCTCTGCTTGTCGGCGCTGTACATCACCTGGTCCAGGCGCAGCGCCAGGTACTCGCCCACGATCTCCACCATCTGCTCGGGGTAGGAGGGCGAGATCCACTCGCGCTTCTCGAGACCGACCTGCTCGCGCAGCTCGAGCTGCGCGGCGCAGATGCGCTTGATCTCTTCGTGCGCGCTCGCGAGCGCGTCCAGGACCACCTGCTCGCTCACGCCCTTCGCGCCCGCCTCGACCATGAGGATGGCGTCTGATGTGCCGGCGACCACGAGGTCGAGCTCCGATTCGCCCATCTGCGACATCGGCGGATTGACCACCACCTGGCCATTCAGGTAGCCCATGCGCACGGCGCCGACCGGGCCCTGGAAAGGAATGTCGGAGATCACGAGCGCGGTCGACGCGCCGTTGATGCTCAGGATCGTCGGGTCGTTCTCCTGGTCGACCGACAGCACCGTGGAGACGACCTGCACGTCGAGGCGGAACCCGTCCGGAAAGAGCGGTCGCAGCGGGCGGTCCGTCAGGCGAGAGGCGAGGATCGCCGTCTCGCTCGGCCGGCCACAGCTTCTCCTCGTAGTCACACGTGAGAGGGAACCAGTCGATCCCCTCCCGCGGCTCCTTGGACATCACCGCGGTGCTCAGCACCACGGTGTCGCCCTGGCGAAGAATCACCGCGCCATTGGCCTGCTCGGCCACCCTGCCGGTCTCGATCGAAAGTCGCCGTCCGGCGACGTCTACGTTTTTCGTGACAACTGCCACGCCAATACCTCCAGATATATGGGAGGAACCCGGCGGTGCGTTCGTTGGGTCAGATTCCTAGCAGCTGTCTCCTAACGCGTCTGCGTTGAGCGAGAGCTTCTAAGAGCTGACCCGCGCTACCGTGTGGGTCCTCCCGATTTGAATGGGCGCCCTGCGGGGGCCCGGCGGTCTTATCTCCTGATCCCGAGCTTGGCGACGAGGGCGCGGTAGCGCTCGACGTCGGTGTCCCTCAGGTAGTTGAGCAGTCGCCGTTGCTTGCCGACCAGGAGAAGGAGGCCGCGGCGCGAGTGGTGGTCCTTGGCATGCGTCTTCAGGTGCTCGGTGAGCTCCCGTATGCGGGCGGTGGACAGCGCGATCTGCACTTCGGGCGATCCCGTGTCCTTGTCCGCGCGCCTGTGTTCCGCGATCAGCTTGCCTTTGACTTCGTTCTCTACTGCCAAACTCGCAGGCCAGTATACGGGGCGACCATTAACTGACGTATTCGACGGACCCGTCCGATCGGGGGTCGGCTCCAGCCCGCCACGCTCTCGGGCCGTCGATCACGATCGCGTGGGCGTGGCCGAACGAATTGTGTTTGGCCGGCATCAGCCTCACGCGGCGGTCCGAGCGCGCCATCTCCGCGGCGCCCGGGTAGTCGGCCTCGACGGCGAGCGTTTCGCCGTCGACCAGGATCGCCTTGCGCGGCCGCGCCACCGCCTCGGCGGGATCCAGCCCTTCGTTCACGAGGTTGCGCAGGACCTGGACCTGAAGCTGCGGCTGCCTCTCGCCGCCCATCGTGCCGAAGGATGCCCACGGCCGGCCGTCGCGCGCCGCCATGGCCGGGATGAGCGTGTGCATGGTCCGCTTCTTCGGCTCGAGCCGGTTGACGTGCGCCGGGTCGAGCTTGAAATAGGCGCCCCGGTTCTGGAGCAGCATCCCGGTGCCTTCGGCGACTATCCCGGAACCGAAGTCGTAGGCCACGCTCTGGATGAGCGAGACCACGTTGCCCATATCGTCCGCCGCGCAGAGATAGATGGTGTCGCCGGCCCGTGGGGTGGCGTCCACCTGCCCGGCGGGCTCGTGCGTCGGATCGAGAAACACCTCGAAGGGGGCCACCGTGAAGTCGGGATCGGTGATATGGCGATCGCGCAGCGCGTAGCTCGCGTCACGCGCCGCCCGGAACTCCTGTCCCGCTTCGAGCCTGAGCGCGAAGGAGGCCGCCACCAGCCCGGCCGTCGGCGGAGGGAGCTCGTAGACGACCAGGTCGCGGTATGCAAACCCGATCGGATCCACCCACTGCGAGCGGTGCGTCGCGAGGTCCTGCCTGGTGATCAAACCGTCGCGCTTCTTGATGGCGGCCGCAACGGCGGCGGCGATCTCGCCCCGATAGAAGCCGTTGATCCCGTGCCGCGCGAGGTCGCGCAGCGTCGAGGCGAGGTCCGGGTTGCGCAGAAGCATGCCACGCTCCATCGGCGGGTAGAGCGCGTACGCATGCCGCTCTTTCATCAACAGCTGAGATGACGTACCCGCCCTGGGCGAGCTCGGCGGCCGGTTCGAGCACCGTGCCGAGGCCCACGCTCCCAAAGCGCTCCAGCAGCCTCCCCCACGCCTCGACCGTGCCGGGGACGGTGACCGAGAGCACGCCGCGCGACGGCATCTCCTCGAATCCCCGCGAGCGGACGGCATCGATCGTCGCGTGCTCCCCCGAGCGTCCCGCGCCGATCAGACCCACAGGCGCCGAGGCGCCGGCCGGCCAGACGATCGCCATGAGGTCGCCTCCGACCGAGGTCATGTGCGGGTAGACGACGCACAGCACCGCGTCGGCCGCGATCGCCGCGTCGATCGCGTTGCCGCCGTCGCGCAGGATCTGAGCCCCCACCTCGCTCGCGACGTGGTGCGGGGTCGCTATGACCCCGGTGGTCATCGCGGGGTTATGAACTCGATCGCGCTGGGCTGGATCTCGAACAGCGCAGGCAGGTAACCGACCGCCTCGCCGTCGACGTCGATCCGCACTCTCGCCGGCGACGAGACCGAGACTCGCTTGCCGTACATGAGCTCCATTTTGGGGTTCGACTGGTCGAGGTGCTTGCCGCTGCGGATGTCGTTCATGCCGCGCATGGTCTCGATCTTGCCCGCGTCCTTGATGAGAACCACGTCGAACACCCCGTCGGTCGGCGAGGCCGACGGCGCCATCTGCATCCCGCCTCCGAAGAACTGGCAGTTGGCGATGACGACCTGCTGCGCCTTCTTGAGCTCATGGACTGACCCGTCGATGTCGACCGTCATCGGCTTGTTCTTGAAGTTGATCAGGGCCCGCAATCCAGCCAGCATGTAGGTGGCGCTGCCGAATCGCTTCGTGCCGTTGCCGACGATGTGAACCACATCGCCGCCAAGCCCCGCGTCGGCGATGTTGATGAAGTGCCGGACTCCTGTCGAGCCGTCGGCGTTCTGGTAGGTGACGCAGCCGGCGTCGAGCCTGCGGACCATGCCGTTGCGCAGGACCTCGATCGCCTGTCGCGTGTCGATCGGAATGCGCAGCGTGCGGCGGAAGTCTCCGCCGGTCCCAAGCGGGACCATGGCCAGCTTGGTTGTCGTCGGCAGCGGTGCGCCGTTGCGAAAGAACCCGTTCACGACCTCGTTCAGGGTGCCGTCGCCACCAACCGCGACCACGACCGGTCGCGATTCGCGGACCGCGCGCTGCGCGATCTCTGTCGCCTCCAGCGGCCGCGTCGTCCTCACGACCTCGTATGGCAACCCGGACGACGGCAGCCACGATTCCACGACCGCCCACTCCCGGCCGGCTTTGCCCGCGCCGGAGGCGGGGTTGACGATGAAGAGGATCGGCGCGCCGGGACGGCTGCCTATCTCGAGCCTCCCAGGGCGCGCGGGTTCATCGTCCCTTCCGGGTCCAGCCCTTCCTTCACCGCTCTCCAGACACGCATCCAGCCTCCCATCTCATCGCCGACCCACCTGGCGCGGGCCTGCCCGACTCCGTGGTGATGGGTGATGGTGGCGCCCAGCTCGAGCGCCGAGGTCATCGCCCCTTCCCAGGCGCGCCCATATGTAGCACGCGCCTCGTCTTCTGTGCCCGCCGCGCCCGCGAACGAGAAATAGGCGCAGCAGCCTTGCTCGTAGGCATGACTGAAATGGCATAACGCCAGGCCGCCAACCCCTATTGCGGCCTTGACCCTGGCGTGGAGCTCTGGAAGCACCGTCCAGGGCGCCGCGAGCTCGATCGTGTCGAGGTACGCCCCGGCCGGGGCGAGGAATGCCCGCATGCGTTCGGCGGACAGGTCGAACCGGTGGGCCAGCCAGCGCTCCCACGGTTGCTCGCCGAGCCCGCGCGCCTCGCCCGCCAGCCTCGTCACCTCCGCCGCCTCCGCCTCCGCGACCTTGCGCGATCCCGCCGTGGCGACAACGAGAGCGCACTCCCCCGCGCCCAGCTCGTAGCCGTTGAAGGCCGAATCCTCAGGGTCGTACAGCCGCATGACGAGCGGGCGGATGCCCGACTGCATGACCAGGCGCATGCATTCGAGGCCGGCGCGCACGTCGGCGAGCGCGTAGCCGCGGCCAAGCGTCGCCTCGGGGAGGCGGTGCACGCGCAGCACCGCGTCGAGAACGATGCCCAGCCCGCCCTCGGCACCGACAAAGAGCTGGTGAAGGGCCGGCCCCGCCGCCGAGCGCGGGCCAGGCCGCGGCGCGGCGTAAGTGCCGTCGGGCAGCACCACGGCGAGCCCGAGGACCATGTCCTCGATGCTGCCGTAGCGGCTCGACTCCTGGCCCGAGGAACGCGTGGCGACCAGGCCGCCGACGGTCGTCCCAGGCAGCGAGCTCGGGTAGTGGCCGAGGGTCAGGCCGCGCGCGTTGAGCTGCTGCTCGAGCGCGTACCCGTTGACCCCCGCTTCGCAGCGGCAGACGAGGTTGGTCTCGTCGATCTCGAAGACGCGGTCGAACGCGGACATGTCCACAGCGATCTCGCCTGCCTGGGGAGACACAGCGCCGCAGACCCCCGTTGCCCCACCCACCGGCGTCACGGCGACATTGTTCGCGGTGGCCCAGCGCAGCACCGCCGCGACCTGGTCGCGTCCCGCCGGCCGGACCAAAAGCACCTTCGGCGCAGGGTTGCCCGCGCGCTCGTCCATGATTCCGAGCGGCCACAGGTCGCGGACCGGCCGCTCGTCCACGGCGGCGGCGCCGACGATCTTCTCGAGCTCAGTCCTCATCAGAGCGTCAGCTCTGCTTGGCCGCGAATCGTCCGGCCAGCCAGCCGGTGAGGATCGGCACCCCGAAGCCGCAAGGTCCCGCGTAGTCGTATCCGCCCAGGACCGCGCCGGCCGCGTAGAGGTTGTCGAAGGAGACGGCACCGTCCTCGAGCAGAGGATGCAGTCGCTTGTCGGTCATGAGGCCGAGGCGCATCTCCTCGCTCG
>VBJE01000251.1 GCA_005879675.1 Chloroflexota bacterium | reverse complement strand
CAGGCCCGGCTGGAGGTCGTCGAGGCGGCGGCGCAGGGTCAGCAGAGCTGAGTGCACCGTCGAGTGCGCGGCGTTGTTGCGAAACAGGCCGGCCTGGATCAGGTCGCGCGCGGTCGCGGGCTTGGAGCCCTGGGCAAGAAAGAGGACGAGCGCCGTCTGCTGCTGCGTCAACCGCGCCTCCCGCTCGCCGAGGCGGATGATCCGGCGGGTCGGGTCGAACTCCAGGCGACCGAAGCGATACGTCCCCGGGCGGCCCGTGCCGCGCTCGACGAGGCGCGCCGCGAGGTCGGAGTAGATGTGGGCCATCGGCACGTTGCCCTTGACGAAGTAGGAGCTCGCCCCGAGCTCGTAGGCGCGGCGGATGGACGCCGAGTTGACCTGCGCCGCCGACAGCACGATCACCGGCAGGCCGGGATGGTGGTGGCGGATCCAGGTCAAGAGCTCGAAACCGGAGTCCTCGCGCTCGTCGAGCACGAGGTCGAGAAGCACCGCCGCGACCCGCTCGTGCTCGAGCACGTCGCGCGCCTCGGACACCGTGGCAGCTACCGAGGGCCGGTAACCCAGGTCGTGTAAGTCGATGCGCAGCTGCTGGAGCATGGCCGCCTCGTCCTCGACCACCAGGACCGAGGACCCGAGGACGTCGGCCGGCCGGTAGACCTCCAGGCCCGGTGGTAGGGGCGGCAGTCGCACCTCGCGCTGGCCGGAACGGGCCCGTCCGGGACTTTCGCTGTGATTTTCCAAGGTGCCACCTACACTATTTTTTACGAAGATTAACGATTCTAGAATGCGCAAGTACGACCGGACTCAGCCATACTTTGGGCCGGACCTGGCGTAATTGGAAAAACAAAGGGGTATATTGGGGATGACGTGGCGTTACAAGGTCCAGGGTGTGGTTCTGGTACTGGTCGTCCTGGTCGCGGTCGCCCTCGCCGTGGGAGCGAACTGGGTCGACTCCTCGAGCTCCGGCGATCTGTTCGCCGACTTCTGGGACTGGTAAACACCTAGGACTCTGAGTTGCGGCGCTCACGCGAGCGCCGTATGGCGACCGGCAGGAGCGCGTACAGGTCTGCCCGGTCGACTGCCTTGCTCATATAGCCGACCACGTCGGGATCGTCGGTGCCCGACGGGAAGACGGGGTAGGCCGTATAGAAGATGACGGGCACCTTCTGCCCGCGAGCCCGGAGCTCGTTGAGGAGCCCCCAGCCGTCCATCGGCTCCGGCAGCATCAGGTCGATGATCGCCACCTCGGGCTTGTCGGCCTGCGCCCGGACCAGCGCCTGGTCTGCGTCCTCGGCCATGGACACCTTGTAGCCGAGCATCTTCAGGTCGGTTTCCAGGATCACCCTCCAGGCTCTTTCGTCGTCGACCACGAGCACGGTCGAGCCCCTCAGCTCCTCAGGAGTAGGCGCGATGGGCTTGGGAGGGGTGAAGGGCACCGGAATTCTGGCGCAGTATATCCGTGGCAATGGCGCAAACCCGCCGCAATGGCAGCTCTGACAGCTCTCGCGCAGTGGTGATTGCCAAGCCTGTCCCGGCTCGCGCAGGCTCGACAACGGTCCGGACGGGGAGGGGGCTGGGCCCCTCGGCCAATGCCCTGGTCCACGAGCTGGGCAGCTGCGTCACCGAGGCCGACCTGGTCCAGGTCCTGTACCGCGGCCTGCACGCCCGCTTCGGGTACGACGTGATCAACCTCCACGTCCTCGAACGCGAGGGTTGGTACCACTCGCTGCCCATGGACGCCGGCGTGCTCCAGGACGTGGCCCGTCGCCCGGTGCGGGAGTCGATGTTCGCCCGCCAGTACGCCAATCCGAAGACGACGGTGATGCCGGTCGAAACCGCCAGGCAGCAAATCGGCAAGGGACCCGGCGCCGGCGTCACCACCAAGCTCGCCATCTGGGTCCCCGTGATGCACCAGGGCGAGCTGATCGGCAGCGTCAGCTACCAGTCGTTCCGCAAGCGCCGCGTGCCGGCCGCGGAGCTCGACTTCCTCGAGGACGTGCATCGCCGGCTCGGCGTCCTGCTGGTCAACGCCTCCCTCAACGAGCTCACGAGGAACCAGGCCCGGCGCCTCGAGGCGCTGAACAGCATCGCGCGCGCCATGACGTCGACGCTCGACGAGGCGAGCGTGCTGAGCGGGTTGTACGCGACCCTCCGCGAGCTCCTCCCGGTCGACACGATGGAGATGGTCACCTTGTTGGACGGCACCGCCAAGGCGCGCTATCTGCAGATGGCAGGCGACTCTGTCCCCAGCTCGCGCATGCTGTCCCCACGTTCCGCGCTGGCGGCGACCGCGCGCGACGTGGTGGCCGGCAACAAGCCGGTGATCACCCACTACCCGCGCTCGGCCCTGTGGGTGCCGCTGAAGGAGAGCGGCGGCTCCCGCGGCGCCCTCGGAATCAACCGCGCGCGCCCCTACGCGTACGAGGACTCGACGGCCGCCTTCATGGAGCTCGTGTCCGACGAGGTCACGCTCGCGCTGCGAAACGCCCGCAGCTACGAGGCGATCGAGGACCAGCGCCGGCGCCTCGAGGTCGTCAACGCGGTCGGCCGGCGCCTTGCCTCGAGCCTCGACCGGTGGTCGATCATGCGCACGCTGCGCGAGGAGCTCTCGGCCAACCTGAAGTTCGACGGCTTCATCCTCGCCACGATCACCGACGGGCCGGAGGGGCCGATCGCCGAGGGCTATCAGTACGTGGCCGGCGTGGAGGAGGTCGTGCCTCCCGTCGCGCTGGCGGTGACCGGGCCTTCGCGCGAGGCGTACGAGACGGGCAAGCCGGTGCTGGTGCGCAACAACCCGTGGCGGCGCTCGTTCGAGGAGAAAGGACTCGAGCGCGAGGTGTGGACGGTCGGCCAGGGCGCGGCGGTGTTCGTCTCGGGCCCGCCGTCGGAGCAGCGCAAGATCTCCCGCTCCTTTGTCTGGGTGCCGGTCCTGAGCGGCGAGCGCATCACGGCCATGCTCTCCCTCCAGTCGTACACCGAGGGCGCGTTCGACGAGTGGCACGTCAAGCTGCTGCAGGACGTCGCCGCGCACGTCAGCCTGGCGCTCGCGAACGCCGACCACTTCGCCCAGGCCCAGACCGAGCGGGCCCGCCTGGAGGCCCTGCACCTGTTCGAGCTGGGGGTGGCCGGGGCCTCCGACGAGCGCGAGCTCGCCGAGGCGGTGTTCACGGTGGCGGGCGACTACCTGGAGTCGACGCAAATGGTCCTCGCCTACGTGGACGTCGCCGGCATGGTCAGCGGCTTCGTCGCGGAGCGTGGCTCGCCCGCCACCACCATCGGACCGGTCCTCATCGACAACGCGCCTTTCTTCCGGCGCATGATGGAAGGCGCCAGCACCGTGGTCGAGCGGGTGCACGGCGAGCCGGGCGACCTCGGCGGCCCGATCGGCAGCTACATCTTCACGCGCACGCCGAGCCACGTCGTCTGGGCGCCGATCACCCAGAACGACCGCGTGGTCGCGGGTGTGGTCGCGATGCGCAACGACGGCGGCCACTTCCAGGCGACGCACCTCAAGCTGCTGGAGGCGGCGATGCCGGTGGTCGGCATCGCGCTGCGGACGATGCGCCTCCACCACGCCAACGAGCTCGCGCTTGCGCAGTCGGTGCGCATCCAGGAGCTGGCCGCCCTCGCGGGCCACGAGCTGATGAGCGTCCTCGCGAACATCGCCGACCAGGCGCGGACGATGCTCGAGTGCGCGGGCTCGGTGTGCTGGGCGTTCGACACCGAAGGACGCATCACCGCCACGCGGGGCAGC
>VBJE01000250.1 GCA_005879675.1 Chloroflexota bacterium | reverse complement strand
CCGGCGTGACGTAGTGCGAGGCCGGGAAGACGGTGAACTCGTCGCGCGCGCCGAGGATCTCACCGGTGATCGCATCCAGCTCCTGGATGCGCTCGATCTCGTCGCCGAAGAACTCGACGCGAAAGACCTTCTCCTCGTTCGCGGGCACCAGGTCGACCACGTCGCCTCGCACGCGGAAGCGAAGTCGCGCGAGGTCGTAGTCGTTGCGCTCGTACAGCATCTCGGTGAGCTTGCGCAGGAAGACCTCGCGGCGGATCGACTGTCCCTTCTCGATGTGCAGCGACTCGCCCATGTAGTCCTCGACCGAGCCGACGCCGTAGATGCAGCTCACGCTCGCGACCACGAGCACGTCGCGGCGCGTCAAGAGCGACTGGGTCGTCGAGTGGCGCATCCGGTCGATGTCTTCGTTGCGGCTCGAATCCTTCTCGATGTACGTGTCGGTGCGCGCGATGTAGGCCTCCGGCTGGTAGTAGTCGTAATAGCTGACGAAGTACTCGACCGCGTTGTGCGGCAGCAGGCGGCGGAACTCGGCGCACAGCTGGGCGGCGAGCGTCTTGTTCGGGCTGAGCACCAGGACAGGTCGCTGGAGCTCCTCGACGACCCACGACACCACGTTCGTCTTGCCGCTGCCGGTGACGCCCGCAAGCACCTGCTGGGTCAGGCCTGAACGCACACCCTCGACCAGCTGGGCGATCGCCTGCGGCTGGTCCCCGGCCGGTTTGAAGGGTGCGTCGACGCGGAATCGGTTGGGCATGATTTGGGAGACTCAATTCTAAGGCGCACAAACGTTCGGGAAACAGTCGCTGGCGAAGTCGATGCGTTACCGAATGAGAACCATATTCACCTGGAGGTGCGATTTGAAGGACGAGATCAAGGGGAAGTTCGACGAGCTGAAGGGCAAGCTGACCGGCGACAAGTCGGAAGAGCTGAAGGGCAAGGCGGAGCAAGAAGCCGACAAGCTGCGCCGCAACGCCCGCGACATCCGCGACGACGTCAAGGACAAGGCGGACGATATGGACGACGAGGCTCGTCGTCGCGACCGCGAGGCCGAGACCGTCCGCGAAAACAAGGCCTGGTAGGCGAAGTCTCCTCCCCATTCATGGGGAGGTGGCCCGCAGGGCCGGAGGGGCTAAGGGAGGGCCAGGATCATGGCTTCGACCACAGTTCCGGCCTTGAGCCCCTGATGGCCGGCGGGCACCCGGACCAGGGCGTGGGCCCCCGCTAACGACATCAACCGCGAGGAGGATTGGGAGCCGGTCGTCTCGGCGACCAGCTCTTGTCCCTCGCGACGCAGAGTGACCCTCTGGTACTCGGTGCGTTCCGCCGTCGGCCGGGCGTCGTAGCCCAGGCGGACGGGCAGTGTCGGTCGCTGCAACTGGGCGAAGCCCTGCATCTTGCGCAGCGCCGGCCGCACGAAGACCTCAAAGGTCACGAGCGAGGACACCGGGAAGCCCGGCAGGCCGAATGCCAGCTTGAGCCCCTCGCCCTGGCCCTGGCGATGGGGAGAGGGGAGAGTCGCGAACGTGAACGGCTTTCCAGGCTTGAGCTTCACGCGGCCGATGTGAACGGTGCCCAGCGACTCGAGCAGCGGCTTGACCAGGTCGTGCGTGCCGACCGAAACTCCGCCTGAGGTCACGAGCGCGTCCGCGCTCTCGAGCGCTCCGGTCACGAAGCGGCGCAGCGCCTCCGCATCGTCCGGGGCGATGCCGAGGACGCCGACTTCCGCGCCCGCCTCACGCAGCGCCGCCAGCAGCGCCCACCGGTTTGAGTCCGGGATCTGCCCGCGGCCGGGGGTCTTCCCCACCTCGACCAGCTCGTCCCCGGTCGACATGAGCGCGACCCGCGGCCGGCGATGCACCGGCACCCGGGCGCGACCCGTCGCCGCCGCGATGCCGATCTCCGCGGCGCCAAGCTGCGTCCCCGCGTGCAGGATGACGTCGCCGGCGCGAAGGTCGCCGCCGACCTTGTGGAAGTTGACGCCGGGGACCAGGCCTCGCGGCACGGTGACACGCTCGCCCGCCACCTCGACGTCCTCGACCATGACGACGCAGTCCGCTCCGTCGGGCACGACGCCCCCGGTCAGGATCCGCGCCGCCGTCCCGGGCGCGAGGCTGCCCTCGAAAGGCCGCCCCGCCGCCGACTCGCCCAGGACGCGCAGGGTCTTGCCGGCATCCTCCGCGCGCACCGCGTACCCGTCGACGGCGCTCGAAGGGAAAGGCGGCAGCGGCGACTCGGCGGCGAGGTCCTCGGCCAGCACGCGCCCAGTCGCCTCGGCCAGGGCGACGTGCTCCACGCCGAGCAGCGGCGTGTGGTCGAGGACGAGTGCGGCAGCCTCGTCGGCGTCGACGAGCGGGTACGCGGAGGCCCTCACCTATTCATAGCGAAGGGCGCGGGAGGGGTCCTGGCGTGCCGCCCGCAGCGCGGGCAGCAGGCCGCTCACGCAGCTCAGCATCGCGGCGAGCAGCACAGCCACCAGCACCACCGGCACGTCGGTCCGGAAGACGTCGAAGCCAGTTCCCGTCACCGACTGCGTCAGCCGGTCGACCGCGGCGTTGCCTAGACGGCCGAGACCAACCGCCACGAGCGCTCCCACGATCCCGCCCGCGAGCCCGATCCCCAGGGCCTCGGCGAGGAACAGGAGCAGGACGTCGCGGGAGCGCGCGCCCAGCGCTTTCAGGACGCCGATCTCCTTGGTGCGCTCGAGCACCGCGGTGTACATCGTGTTCGCGATGCCGAGGCACGCCAGGAGCAGCGCCACGAGGGCAAGGCCGAGCAGCGCCACGCGCAGCTTGCCGAGCAGGTCTTCGAAGTTGCGGAACTGATCGCCGAAGGTCTGGGACTGGAAGCCCAGCGCCTCGACGCGCTGGCGCAGGCTCTCGACCGACAGCCCCGAGTCCGCGAGCAGCGTGATGCTGGCGTATTCGCCGCCCTTCCACCCGTTGACCCCGGCGAGGCTGGTCCAGTACGTGTGCATGAGGCCGTTGGGGGCCAGCGCCCCGGGCGTGCCGGCGGGCATGTAGTTGTTGGAAACGATCCCGACCACCAGGAGGTCGAGGGTGAGCGCCTTGGTGACCGGGTTTCGGACCAGCGCGGGCACCAGGCTGCCGGACGTGGCGCTGAACTTGACCCGAGTGCCGATGGCGCCGGGCGGCGACCGGAAGCCCAGCGAGACCGCTTCGCTGTCGGTCAAGAGCACCTCGGTCGCCAGGTCCGAGCTCGGCAGCCGCCCCGCGCTGAGCGAGGGGAGGGCGCTCGAGCGTCCGAGCAGGGGCAGCGAGACGAGCGCGCCGGAAGGCGGTGTCGAGGGTTTGGTCACGCCGATCGGCGGCGTCGCGGCGAAGGTCCCGTTCATGCCGATCAGCCCCCACGCCGCCTTGACGTGCGGGAGACCCGCCAGCGTGTCCAGCGTTCCCTGGTTGAAGGCCGGCGTCGCGGCGTCCGCGACCGGGTAGACGGCGACCTGGTGCACCTGGCTCGTCACCAGCGCGGGGGCGTTCAGGGCGTCCTGCAGACCCCCGGCCAGGGCGACGATCAGGCTCAGCGCCGCGATGCCGATCGCCACGCCCGTCGTCGTCAGCGCCGTGCGCAGCGGCCGCCGGCCGGCGCTTCCGAGCCCGACCTTCAAGGTGTCCCGCCACTGCATGCGCGCGGCCGGGTCGACTGGCTCCTGGCTGCGCACCGTCGGCTTGCCGGCGTCGAGCTCGATGGCGCGGCCGTCGATCATGCGCACCACGCGGCGCGCGTGGCGGGCGACCTCGGGGTCGTGGGTGACGAGGACCACGGTGGCGCCTCGACGGTTCAGGTCCTCCAGGAGCTTGAGCACCCCCTCGCCCGCGGCCGAGTCCAGGCTGCCGGTCGGCTCGTCGGCGAGGATCAGCCCCGGGCGGTTGGCAAGGGCGCGCGCGACGGCCACCTTCTGCTGCTCCCCCCCGGAGAGGCGGCCGGCGCGCGTGCTCGCGCGGTCTTCCAGGCCGACAAGGGCGAGCAGATGCCTGGCCCGCTTGCGCCGCTCGTCCA
>VBJE01000249.1 GCA_005879675.1 Chloroflexota bacterium | reverse complement strand
GGCAAGGGCATCACCTTCGACAGCGGCGGCATCTCGCTCAAGAACCCGGAAAACATGAGCCGGATGAAAGACGACATGTCAGGCGCAGCCGCGGTGCTGTCCGCCATCGACGTCATCGCGTCGCGCAAGCTGCCCCTGGACGTGATGGCGGTGATCGCGGCCGCTGAGAACATGCCCGGACCCACGGCGCAGCGGCCCGGGGATGTCGTGGTGAGCGCGGACGGCAAGACGGTCGAGATCGTCAACACCGACGCCGAAGGACGGCTGGTCCTCGCCGACGCCCTCACGCATGCGCTGCGCAACGGCGCCACCCACCTCATCGACCTGGCGACGCTGACCGGCGCGGCCACCATCGCGATCGGCCACGCGGCAAGCGCCGCGGTCAGCAACGACGACGCATTCTGGACGCAGGTCGAGCAGGCGTCGCGCGAGGCCGGAGACCGGGTGTGGAGGCTGCCGATCTTCGCCGACTATCGCATCCTGCTCCGCAGCCAGATCGCGGACCTGCGCAACGCCGAGTACGGAGAGGCCGGCACGATCATGGGCGGCATGTTCATCGCCGAGTTCGCCGGCGCCAAGCCGTGGGCCCACATCGACATCGCGGCGTCCGCGTGGAACACCAACGACGAGCTGACGACGGTGCTTCGCGGCCCGAGCGGGGCCGGCACGCGCCTGTGCATCGAGCTGGTGGAGGTCATGGCGCGCAGCGCCAAGGATTCCTGGCCGCCCGCGAGCCGGAACTCATGAGGGGCGCCAGGCGTTAACTAGAGAAGTGGGAATCCTCGAGACGATCCACTCTCCCGCGGACCTGAAGGCGCTCAACCAAACGCAGCTGACAGAGCTCGCGCGCGAGGTGCGCGCGTTCCTGGTCGAGCAGACCTCTCGCACCGGCGGTCACCTGTCGCCCAACCTCGGCGTCGTCGAGCTGACCTTTGCGCTGCATCGCGTGTTCGACAGCCCCAGAGACGCGATCGTCTGGGACACGGGTCACCAGGCGTACGTGCACAAGCTCGTTACCGGACGGGCGGCGCAGTTCGGCGGCCTCCGCCAGGCGGGGGGCCTGTCCGGCTACCCGTCGCGCCACGAATCCGAGCATGACCTCGTCGAGAACAGCCACGCCTCCACCTCGCTGAGCTACGCGCTTGGCATCGCGGAGGCGCGGCTGCGCAAGGGGATCGGCGGGTTTGTCGTGGCGGTGATCGGGGACGGAGCGCTGACAGGCGGCATGGCGTACGAAGCGCTGAACCAGATCGCGCACCTCATGCCGCCGAACCTGCTCATCGTCATCAACGACAACGGCCGCTCCTACGCGCCCACCGTCGGCGGGCTCGCGCGCCACCTCTCGCAGCTGCGCGTCGACCCGCGCTACGAGCGGATCAAGGACGACATCTCGCGCCTGCTGCGCGACCTGCCGCTCGTCGGCTCGACCGCCGACCAGGCCGCGTACCGGGTCAAGGAGAGCCTCAAGCAGCTGCTGCAGCCGTCGACGATGTTCGAAAGCCTGGGCATCAAGTACGCGGGACTGGTCGACGGCCACGATGAGCCCGCGCTCGAGGAGGTCCTGACCCGCGCCAAGAAGCTGCGCGAGCCGGTGGTCGTGCATGTGGTCACGGAGAAGGGCCACGGCTACAGCCCCGCCGTCGACGACGAGGTCGACAAGCTGCACGGCGTGAGCGCCTTCGACCCGCTCACCGGCCGGCCGCGCTCGACCGAGGTCACCTACACCGACGTCTTCGGCGAGGCGCTGATGAGCGCCGCGGCGCGCCGGCCCGAGGTGTGTGCGATCACGGCGGCGATGGCGTCCTCTACCGGCCTGCTCAACTTCGCCAAGGAGTTTCCCGACCGGTTCTTCGACGTCGGCATCTGCGAGCAGCATGCGGTGACGTTCTCCGCCGGCCTCGCCATGGCGGGCATGCACCCCGTCGTGTGCATCTACTCGACGTTCCTGGCCCGCGCCTTCGACCAGACGATCATGGACGTGGCCCTGCACAAGCTGCCGGTCGTTTTCATCATCGACCGCGCGGGCGTCACCGGCGCTGACGGCGCCTCGCACCACGGCATCTTCGACCTCTCCTACCTGCGCCTCATCCCCAACCTCAAGATCGCCGCCCCGAAGGACGCCACGGAGCTGTGCGCGCTGCTCGAGACCGCGCTCGCCACCGACGGCCCGGTGGCGATCCGCTACCCGAAGGGGCCGGTCCCCGAAACGCCCGACCTGCCGGTCGAGCCGCTGCCCGTGGGCCGGTGGGAGGAGATCCGCAAGGGCGACGAGGCGGTGATCTTCGCGGTCGGGCGCATGGTCGGCGTGGCCGGGGAGGCCGCCGAGCGGCTGGCGATGCAGGGGCTGTCCTGCGCCGTGGTCAACGCGCGCTGGGTGAAGCCGGTCGACCCTCGCATCGCGGACTGGGCGCGCGCCCACCCGGTGGTGCTGACGGTCGAGGACAACGTCGGGGCTGGCGGGTTCGGCGGCGCGGTGCTCGAGGCGCTTGCGCCTCATGGCCTTGCCGGCCGGGTCCGCACGCTTGCCCTGCCCGACGCCTTCCTTCCCCAGGGCAAGGCTTCCGACATCCTCACGGAGCACGGCCTCGACGCCGCCGGGATCGCGAAAGCCGTCTACGAGGCGGTGCGCGGACCGGTCGTGAACCAGAAGGCGACGGACTAAGCTTCGTCCGTTATGGACGTGCGCCAGGACGTCGTCGACATCCTGTCCGGGTTCTCGCTCTTTGCGGACCTCTCGACTCCCGATCTGGAGAACATCGTCCAGACCTTCGGCGAGGTCTACTTCTCCGAGGGCGAGCGGGTCATCCGCCAGGGGCTCACCGCCACCGGCTTCTACGTCATCGTCGAGGGCGCGGCGGTGATCAGCGTGGGTGGCAAGCAGCGGGCCAGCCTGCGGCCGGGTGACTTCTTCGGCGAGATCTCATGTCTCCTTGGCGAGCCGCCGACGGCGGACATCATCGCCGCCGGGCCGCTGCGCTGCCTCGTCCTCGCCCCCGGCGCGGTCGAGGGCTTCCTGGTCGCCAACCCGCACGTGATGTACCGAGTGCTGCAGGGCGAGGCGCGCAAGCTTCGCACCACGACGAGGTGGCTGAGCTGACCGAGCGGCCATTCCCGCCGGGGACCTATCCGCTGGTGGTCGTCGGCAGCGGGCCTGGCGCCCTCCAGCTGACCTACAGCCTCCGCCGCCTCGGCATCGACCACGCCGTCATCTCTGAGGACCCCGCTCCCGGGGGCATGTTCCGGCGCTGGCCGATCTTCCAGCGCATGCTCAGCTGGACCAAGCCCTACGCGGACTGTGACCGTGGTTCGCCCGAGTACGAGCGCTACGACTGGAACAGCCTGCTCGCGGACGAGGAAGGGAGCCGGGCGATCATGCCGACGGTCATGGACGGAACCTCGTACTTTCCCTCCCGCCCGGAGATGGAGCGTGGGCTCGTGACCTTTGCCGAGCGAACCGCGCTCAGCGTGCGCTACGGCTGCACGTGGGAAGCGACCCGCAGGCTCGACAACGAAGAGAAGGACATCGTCCTCGAGACCACCGACGGTGAGTACCGCGCGCCGACCGTCGTCTTCGCGGTCGGTGTCGCCCAGCCGTGGCGTCCCGCGGTGCTGGAGCTCGATGGCGTCCAGCAGTACGGCGACCTCCGCTCCGCCGAGTCGTATCGCGACCGGCGCGTGTTCATCGTCGGCAAGCAGAACTCCGGTTTCGAGATCGCGACCGGGCTTCTGCCATGGGCGCGACAGGTCATCCTTGCGTCGCCCAGCCCGACCAAGCTGTCCGTCGAGACGCGCTCGCTCGTCGGCGTGCGCGCGCGTTACGTGCAGCCGTACGAGGACTGGGCGCTGGCGGGCGGGGTGGTCGTGCTCAACGCCTCCATCGAAGCCGTCGAGCCGATCGGCGGCGGCTATCGCGTGCGCACGAACAGCGCCCACGACGGCCGCGCGCTCAGCTTCGATGTCGACGAGGTCATCGCCGCGACCGGTTTCACCTCCCCGCTCCGCGACCTTCCCCGTCTCGGCGTCGCCACCTTCGGTCAGAGCAGGCTTCCGGCGCAGACGCCGTTCTGGCGCAGCGCGACGGTCGAAGGAATCTATTTCGCGGGCACGATCATGCAGGGCTCGCAAGGCATCCGCAAGCACGGCATCCCGAGCAACTCAGGCGCCGTGCAGGGATACCGCTACAACGCGCGCGTGCTCGCGCGGCATCTCGCGACGGAGAAATTCGGTGCGGCGGCACAGCGCCGCGGGATCAAGCCGGACGAGGTCGTCCCCTTCCTTCTCGGCGAGGCCACGCGTGGGCCG
>VBJE01000248.1 GCA_005879675.1 Chloroflexota bacterium | reverse complement strand
ACCGACCTGACCGAGCGCACCCGCGGGCCGTTCCTTGCCGCGTTGAAGGACGCCAGCCTGACCCCGCCGCAGATCGACGAGGTCGTGCTGGTCGGCGGCTCCACCCGCATGCCGATCATCCAGCAGCTCGTGAAGGAGCTGTTGGGGGGCAAGGAGCCGCACAAGGGAGTCAACCCCGACGAGGTGGTCGCGGTCGGAGCCGCGATCCAGGCCGGCGTGCTCAAGGGCGAGGTCAAGGACATCCTGCTCCTGGACGTGACGCCGCTTTCGCTGGGCGTCGAAACCCTGGGCGGTGTCATGACCAAGCTCATCGACCGCAACACGACCATCCCGACGTCTCGCTCCCAGGTCTTCTCGACCGCGGCGGACAACCAGACGTCCGTCGAGGTCCACGTCCTGCAGGGCGAGCGGGAGATGGCGCGCGACAACCGGACGCTTGGCCGCTTCCACCTGGACGGAATCCCGCCCGCGCCGCGGGGGATGCCCCAGATCGAGGTCACGTTCGACCTCGACGCCAACGGCATCCTCAACGTCAAGGCCCAGGACAAGGGAACCGGCCGCGAGCAGTCGGTCACGATCACCGCGTCCTCGACTCTCAACAAGGACGAGGTCGACAGGATGGTCAAGGAAGCCGAGGCGCACGCCTCGGAGGACCGCTCCAAGCGCGAAGAGGTGGAGCTCCGCAACCAGGCGGACCACATGATCCACCAGGCCGAGAAGGTCATCAAGGACAACGAGTCCCGCATCCCCGACGACGTCAAGAGCGAGGTCAACACCAAGCTCGAGGCGCTGAAGTCGGCGGCCAAGGGCTCGGACACGAAAGACCTGCAGCGCAAGATGGACGACTTCAACGAGGCGCTCCAGAAGATCGGCCAGCACATCTACCAGCAGGAGGGCGCCGCGGCGCCGGCCGGCGCTCCGTCGGACGGCAGCGAGTCGGGCGAGAAGAAGAAAGAAGGAGATGTGGTCGACGCCGACTACCGCGAGGTCAACTAACTAAGTACCCAGCAAGGGCTGCGCTTTTGGGCGCAGCCCTTATTTTTTGCGTGCGTTGGTTGAGCTCTTGCGGACCCGCACTCGTCTATGGGCGGTGGCGGGTGTCTGGACGGGTGTGCTGCTGACGGCGTTCAACGCCTACGCCGCGGTCGTGACCTACCTCCCGCAGTTCCTCGTCCGGAACGATTTCAGGCTGGTCTACGGCGCGGCGCTCAACGCCTGGCAGCACGGCTACAGCCACCTGTACGACCTCGCCGAGCAGCAGACGGTGGTCGAGAGCCTGGGCGCGTACTGGTCGCCATTTCTGAACCCGCCGCCCCTTGCCTGGCTCGGCAGCCCCTTTCTCGTCCTTCCTTTCGGCGTGGCGATCGTCCTGTGGACGGCGCTGCTGGTGGTCGCGGCGCTTGCCGCCTGGTGGCTGGTGGCGCCAGGGCGCGGCCTGACCCGCGCCGCGCACCTGGCCCTCTTCGTCGGGCTCTTTGCCACCGCCTTCGGCCTCATGGTCGGCCAGCCGGTGGCCCTGGTCGCGGCCGCGGTGTCGGGGTCGTGGTGGCTCGCCGAGCGAGACCGGCCCGTGCTCGCCGGCCTTGTCTTGAGCCTGGTCGCGATCAAGCCCCAGCTCGCGCTTCTCGTCCCTCTGTGCCTGCTCGTCTCGGGGCATCGCCGGATGTTCGTGGCCTGGCTCGCGGCCACGGCGTTCATGGTTCTGGTCGCCCTGGTGTTGCTCGGCGGGGACGGCCTGCAGCGCTACCGGGACGCGCTGTCGCTGGCGTCGCAGTGGGAGCCGACCCGCCGCTATGCGATCGCGGGCCCGCTCGGCTTGGGGCCGCAGGTCTACGTCGTCGAGTCGATCGTCGTCGTGGTCGCGGTGCTGGCCGCCTGGCGGCAGAGGAACGGCGGCACGGCGCTGCCGATCGCCACGGGGATCGTCGCGTCGCTTCTCTTCACCCCCTACGTCGGTTTCCAGGATTTCGCCATCCTGGTGGTGGCGGGCTGGCTGGTCCTCCGGTCGCGGGCGACGCACCTCCAGGTGGCGCTGATGGTGGTCGGCTATGCCCTCCTCGAGCTGGCGCTGGTCGTCCTCGCGGTCCCGATCCTCGTCGCCGAGGCGGCGCTTCTCGTATCCCTGGCCTGGGCGCGGGAGTCAAGACCGCGAGTGCCGGCGGCCGCGGGACTGGAGCAGTCCGCAAACCCGCGAGCGCCGGCGGTCGCGGCCAATGGACCGGTGGACCGTTGAGCGACCGGCTGGAGCCGACGGTGGGATTCGAACCCACGACCTGCCACTTACGAGGCGGCTGCTCTGCCAGCTGAGCTACGTCGGCGGTGCGGCTCTGGGACGAAGTTTGACAACGAATTTTGGCGATGTCGCGAGGGCCTAAGTTAACATCGGTTGGGGATGCGAACTCTCGACGTGGAACGCCTCGCGACGGGCGATTATGCCCTGATCAAGCCCCTCCTCGTCGAGCTTCACCTTACCGAACAGGCCCACTACGAGGACCATCCGCAGCTGCCTCGCGAAGAGATCGAGCGGCACCTGGCGTCGGTGCCGTCGGCCTTCCGCGGCGAGAACGTCATCTTCGCCGTGCGCGACGAGATCGACCAGGTCGTCGGCTTCTGCTGGATCGTCCTCTACGACCCCGGGACCGGGCTCGAGGGCGAGGTGGCCGAGCTTTACGTCGCCGAGGGCCACCGCGGCCGCGGCGTCGGCGACATGCTCGTCCGCCAGGCGGTGAGGCTTTTCGCCGAGCGCCGCGTCACGCTCGCCTACGTCTGGACCAGGCCGGACAACGACGCGGCCATCCGGCTCTACAGTTCCGCCGGCTTCGAACCCAACCGCCAGCTCGTCATGACCTGGTACCCGATCGAGCCGCTGCCCCTGCGCCAGAGCTGACTTTTCGTCCCAACCGCTCAACCTAAGATCAGCTCATGCGCTCCGCCTGGCGTTCCGTCCTGGCGATCGTGGCCGGGCTGCTGGTCACGATCCTGGTCGCCGCCGGCGTGACCCTGGCCATCCTCCGCATCGAGTCGCGGACCAACCCTCAGCAGGTGAACCTCCAACCCGGGGTGACGTTGACCCAGGACTCCGCCATCGTCCAGGCGGCGGCCAAGGGCCGACCGGCTGTGGTTTCAGTGGTGACCCAGCATCAGCCGTCGATCGTCCGCGGCTCCGGGTACCTCGCCACCACGGACGGCTACATCGTCACGAGCATCAACGTCATCGCGGGCGCCAACGGTCTGACCGTGCTTGTGCCCGGCGACCCAGCTCCCCACGCCGCTCGGCTGGTCGACTACGACTGCCAGACGGGGGTGGCGGTGATCAAGATCGACAAGGTGAGCGGCCTGCCGACGCTCGCGTTCGCTGACCCGACGGTGCTCGTCCAGGGCCAGGTCATCGTCGCCGTCGGCGGCCCCGTCGACGGGAGCGCTGTGACGCCGGGCTACGTGAGCGCCATGCACCGCGTGACATCGGCGAAAGATCCCGTGAACCTCGGCCGCATGATCCAGTTCAGCGACACCATCCAGACCAACCTCCCCATCGACGACGGGACCTCGGGCGGACCCCTTCTCAACGTCAGCAGCCAGGTGGTCGGCATCGCCATGGTGTCGTCGACCGAGCTGGTGGGCTTCGGTCTCAACGTCGCGGACATCCAGGACGACGTGCAGCAGATCCTCACGAGCGGGCAGGTCGTGGTCGCGTCCATCGGGGCGACGACGAGCGACGTCACGCCGGAGAACGCCGCCATCGGGGGCATCCCCGCGGGTGCGCAGGTGAGCGCGGTCGAGAGGGGTGGACCCGCCGCCGCGGCGGGCCTGCAGACCGGCGACGTGATCACCCAGCTGGACGACGTCCGCATCGACGCCGCGCATCCGCTGTCGCTTCTGGTGCGGTCCCGCTTCCACGCCAACCAGCGCGTCACGGTGACCTACACGCGTGGCCACACCTCGACCCAGGCCGAGCTCACCCTGAGCGGCCAGCACCCCACATGCTGAGATGACGTCTTTGATGTCCGGAGGCGTCCGCGAGCAGATCCGCGACGCGCTGGTCGAGGGCGTCAGGAAGCTGGGCGTCGAGGGCGAGATCCCGGATCTCGAGCTCGGTCGGGCAAAGGTTCCCGGACACGGCGACTACGCCAGCTCTGCGGGCTTGAAGCTGGCGCGCGTCCTGCGCCAGGACCCGAAGACGATCGCGGCCAGGCTCGCCGAGACGGTCGAGGTCGCCGGTGTTGCGGCGACGGCCGAGGCGGTGGGCGGCTACGTCAACTTCCGCCTTACCGACACGTGGCTCCGGAGCCTTGTCAGCAGGGTCGACGCCGGAGTTCGCCAGCATCAACCCGCCCGGGCCACTGCACATCGCTCACGGCCGCGGCACCATCCTCGGCGACTCGATCTGCCGGGTCCTCGAGTTCACCGGCCACGCGGTGCAGCGTGAGTACTACGTGAACTCCGACAACACCCAGACGAGGAAGTTTGGGGCGTCGGTTTACGCGCGGCTGCACGGCGAGGAACCGCCTGAAGGCGGATACACGGGGGACTACGTGACCGAGCTCGCCGAGATGGCGCACCACGACCTGCCCGACATCGAGAAGCTGTCCGAGGAGGAGGCCGAACCAAAGCTGAGGATGTACGCCCTGGCCAAGATGGTCGAGCAGATCAAGGCCACGGTGGCGCGGCTTGGGGTCCGCTACGACGAGTGGTTCTGGGAAAACAAGCTCTGGGAGGCGGGGCTTCCTCAAAAGGGGATCGAGCGCTTGCGCGCGGCCGGCTATCTCAAAGAGAAAGACGGGGCGCTGTGGTTTGGCGACCCGGCCGACCAGGAGGAAGAGGACCGCGTAGTCATCCGGTCCAATGGCCAGCCGACCTACTTCGCCTCCGACCTCGGATATCTGCTCAGCCGCTTCGAGCAGCGAGGCTACCAGCGCGTCATTGAGGTGTGGGGTGCGGACCATCACGGTTATGTGCCGCGCATGAAATCCGCCATCGCCGCGCTTGGCTTCGACCCCGAAAAGCTGGTGATCATCCTCCACCAGATGGTCAATCTGAAAGAAGGCGCCACGCGCAGCGGACAAAAAGTCAAGATGTCGAAGCGTGCGGGGCGTTTCGTCACGCTCGACGAGCTCATCGACCGCGTGGGCAGCGACGCGGTCCGCTACTTCTACCTATTGCGCTCGCCCGACACCACGATCGAGTTCGACCTCGAGCTCGCGGTCACGCAGGGCAACGAGAACCCCGTCTACTACGCGCAGTACGCGCACGCTCGCCTGACCAACGTCGAGGCCGCGGCGAGCGAGCATCATGCACAGCTCCCCGTGCAGGCTGACGTCCAGCTTCTTGTTCATCCGTGGGAGCTGGACGTGGCAAGGCAGCTTGCTTTCTGGCCGGACGTGGTTGAGGACGCCACCGCGATGCTCGAGCCGCACCGCATTCCTTATTACGTGCACGACCTGGCGACCGCGGTCCACCGCTTCTACCACGCGGGCAACGCTCAGAGCGAGCATCGGGTGGTGGTCGACGACCCGAAGTTGACAAGGGCCAGGCTGGAGCTCTGTCGCGCGGCGCGTCACACTTTGAAGACCGCGCTCGACCTCATGGGTGTCAGCGCGCCGGAAAGGATGTAGGAGCAAGCAAACCTTGGACGTGACCTGGCTCGGACACGGCTGCTTCCGGCTTCGAGGCCGCGGAGCGGCGGTCGTCACCGACCCGTACCCGCCCGCCATCGGGCTCAAGCTCGGCCGCATGGACGCGGAGCTGGTGACAGTCAGCCATGAGCATGAGAACCACAGCTACACACAGGTCGTGCGCGACGGCGCGTACGAGATCCGCGG
>VBJE01000247.1 GCA_005879675.1 Chloroflexota bacterium | reverse complement strand
GTCGAAGGCGACGGAGACCTGCGCTTCGACGGTCGACGCGGCGATGTGCGGCGTGGCGATGAAGTTCGGCAGCGCGAGCAGCGGGTTCTCGCCCGGAGGCTCGGTCTCGAACACGTCGGCCGCGGCGCCCGCAAGCCGTCCTGACCGCAGCGCCTCGAGCAACGCAGCCTCGTCGACGATGCCGCCGCGCGCGGTGTTGATCAGCCGTGCGGTCGGTTTCATGCGCGCCAGCTCGGAGGCTCCGATCAGGTTGCGGTTGGAGTCGACGAGGGGCACGTGGACGGTGATGAAGTCGGCTTGCTCGAGCAGGTCGTGAAGGCTGACGAGTGCGACGTTGAAGAGCTCGGCGCGCTCGACGGAGACCACAGGGTCGTATGCCACCACGTCCATCTCGACGCCGTGTGCTCGTTTGGCTACCTCAGAGCCGACGTTGCCGAGGCCGATGACGCCGAGCGTCTTGCCGCGGATCTCGGTGCCCAGGAAACTGGCACGCGTCCACTCCCCCCGTTTCACCGAGGCGTCGGCCTGTGGCACCCAGCGCGCGAGCGAGAAGAGGAGCGCCATCGTGTGCTCCGCCGCGGCGACGATGTTGCCGCGCGGCGCATTGACGACGAGGATGCCGCGTCGCGTGGCCGCCGGGACGTCGATGTTGTCGACGCCGACGCCGGCCCGACCGACGACGCGCAGCTTGCTGCCCGCCTCGATGATCGGCGCCGTCACCCGCGTCTCGCTGCGCACCACAAGGGCGTCGAAGTCCGGTATGCGGCGGATCAGCTCCGACTCATCGAGCTTGCTCACGACTGTGACCTCGCCTGCGCGCCGCAGGCGCTCGAGGCCGTCCTCCGCCAGCGGGTCGGCAACGAGGATCTTGGCCACGTGCGATCCCGCGCTCAGCGCGCGGCGGCGGGCACGCCCTGGACCGAGGCGGTGACCGCGGCGACCCCGCGCCCATCCGCCGGCGCTATGTCGAGCTCCTCCAGCGCCTGCTCGATCGCCCAGATCACCTGCACGACGTCACCCTCTGCGACCGCGCCGAGGTGACCGACTCGCACCATCTTGCCGGTCATCTTGCCCTGGCCCCCCGCGATGACCACGCCGTATCTCGTGTCGAGCAGCTTGCGGAGCGCGGCGACGTCAAGGCCGGCGGGGGGCACCGCTGACGTGACAGTGTTCGAGCGGTAGCCGTCCCGCGCGAAGAGGTTGAAGCCAAGCGCCTGGAGCCCAGCCTGCGTCGCGCGCGCGAGCCGCGCGTGGCGCTCGTGGACGTTGTCCAGGCCTTCCTCTTCCAGCATGCGCAGGCCTTCCTGGAGCGCGAAGGCAACAGGCACCGCCGGGGTGAAGGGCGTCATGCCCTTGTCCGCCCAGGTCTTTGCCTCCTTCCAGTCGAAGTAGAACCGCGGCGATCGCGACTTCGCCTGCTGGCCCCAGGCGCGCTCGCTGACGCTGACCAGGGCCAGACCCGGAGGCGCCATCCAGCCCTTCTGCGAACCGCTGACCGCGACGTCGATGCCCCATGCGTCGGTCTCTATGTCGATCGAGCTGATCGAGCTGACGCCGTCGACGACGACGATCCTCTCGGCGTTGCGGCCCGCCCGCGCGAGCTCCCGCAGCGGGTTGGTCAATCCCGTCGACGTCTCGTTGTGCGTGAGCAGGAGCACCCGCGCCTTCGGGTGGCGTTCCAGGACCACGGCGAGGTCGTCCGGCTCGACAGGCTGCCCCCATTCGAGCTCGAGGCGCACCACATCGGCGCCATACGCCGCGGCGAGAGCCGCGAATCGTTCGCCGAAGTTTCCGCACAGCGCGACGACGACCTCGTCGCCGGGCGACACGAGGTTGGCCACCGCCGACTCCAGGCCTCCGGTGCCCGAGCTGGTCAGCAGCAGCAGGTCGTTCTTGGTCTTGAAGACGCGCTTCGCCCCGGCCGTGACCTCGGCCAGGATCGCCGCGAACTCGGGTCCGCGGTGATCGATCATCGGCCGGTTCATGCTCCGGACCACCCGTTCCGGAAGGGGTGTCGGTCCCGGGATTCGAAGCTGCGTGGAGAAGGTCATGGGCGCGCTCCAGTACCTGGCTTTGGCGGCCTAGAGATTCTAGTCAAGTCTCCTCCCCACACATGGGGAGGGCGCGCCACGCCGGAGGGGCTAATGCTGCTCGGTCGTATACGGGAGCAGGGCAATCGCGCGCGCCCGCTCGAGCGCCGTCGTCAGCGGCCGCTGGTGCCGGGCACACGTGCCCGTCACGCGCCGGGGCAGGATCTTGCCCCGGTCGCTCACGAAACGCCGCAGGCGCGATACCTCCTTGTAGTCGATGTAGTTGATCTTCTCCACGCAGAAGGCGCAGACCTTGCGGTGCTGGCGCTTCTGGCCCCTCGGGCCGGCCGGTCTGTCTTCGCGCGCCGGTGGACGTGAAACTGACATTTGACTCTCCTAGAACGGGATCTCGTCCGGGTCGACGTCGCGCGGCGCGTCGTCCGGGGCGGGAATGTCTTCTGATGCCGAGGGCCGGCTGCGCGCGGCGCCGTCGGCGGCGACACCGCCGCCTCCCACACCGGCGCCTCCACCACCGCCACCGCTGCGCGAGTCGAGGAACTGCACGTCGTTGGCGATGATCTCGGTGGTGCGCCGCTTCTGCCCGTCCTGACCCTCCCACGAGCGGGTCTGGATGCGGCCCTCGACGTAGACCAGCGCCCCCTTGCGCGTGTACTGGGCCACGATCTCGGCGAGGTTTCGCTTGCCGGCGTTGTAGGCCACGATGTTGTGGTAGTCGGTGAACTCCTTCCGCTCGCCCTCGCCCCCGCTCGACCAGCGGTTGGTGGCGATGCTGAAGTTGGTCACCGCCGTGCCGCTAGGCGTGTAACGCATCTCCGGATCCTTGGTCAGACGGCCGATGAGCAGCGCCTTGTTGAGGTTCGACATCTAGGCTTCCTCCCCATCCTCACGATCCGCTCGGCGCACGGGCCGCGCCGCCTCGTCCGGTTCCTGCGCCAGGGGTTGCGTCGCGACCTCCGCCGGAGGCGGCGTGACGGCGGTTGCGACAGGTTTCTCGGGTTTGCGCACGATGAGATGGCGCAAAACCTCTTCGGTGATCTTGAGCGATGCCTCGAGCTCGGGCACGCGGTTGGGGTCCAGCTGAAAGTCCTGGAGCACGTACGACCCGTCCTTCTGGTGCTTGACCTCGTAGGCCAGCTTGCGCTTGCCCCAGAGATTGGTGCGGTCGGCCGCGCCGCCAGAGCGCTCGATCAGCGTGTTCACCCGCTTCACCGCATCCTGGACCTTGTCGTCGTCGATGTCCGCGCGGACGATGTACAGAACTTCGTAATCCCGCAATCCGGGAACCTCCTTCCTATGGGTTCAGGCCTCGGTCGAGCGGAGGCCATTGCCTCCGGCCAAGGCCAGAAAGGTCAGGTCGGTATTCTACCAATCCTGACTTATGGCCCCTAGATCCCGTGTTAACGCCGGCGCCGGCGCCGGCAGAAGCAAGGCGGGCCGCCGGCAGGTCGTCAGACCCAGGAGCGGCGCCGGCGTGCCGTTGCTGCCGATCGTCGTCGGCGCCATCCTCGGCGTCTTGGTGATCGTGATGATCGGGGCCATCATCTACTACAACCGACCAACTCCTCCGCCGCCGACAGTCTCCGGGATCCCGTGCGACCAGCTCGAGCACACGCAGGTCCACTATCACGCCGCGCTCCAGATCGTCTACCACGGCGTGACCACGAACCTCAAGGGAAACACCGGCATCCAGACCGACTCGGGCGGCAATCCCACCTGTTACTACTGGCTGCACGTCCACACCCAGGACCCGAACGTCATCCACATCGAGTCGCCCGCGAGCCAGACCTTCACGCTCGGCCAGTTCTTCGACGTGTGGAGCGCGTGGAGCACAGCCAATGGAGGCGACCAGCAGCGTCTCGACGCGACCCACGTCTCGTCGATCACCCTGGGGGCGGACGACAAGATGGTCATCTACATCGACCTGGGCGACGGAAAGGGGGCGACGGTCTACACGGGCGATCCGCGCGCCATCCCCCTCAAGCAGCATGAGGTGATCACGATCGAGATCACTCCGCCCGATGTGAACCCGCCGCCGAAGTTCACGTTTCCTTCGGGGCTGTAGCCTCCGCTTCGAGCAGGACGCGTGCGGCGCGGTAGTGCTCCAGCTCGTCGTGGCTGTTTCCCGCGCGCTGCGCGCGGTCGGCCATGCGGAGGTGCTTGTCGACGGCATCGCCGGTGAAGCGAAAGCGCTCGCCGCGCTCGATGAGCTGCATTCGCTCGCGCCGGTGATGGTCGTTGTGCAGCTCGATCTCGTTTCGCTCCTTGGCGAGCACGGCCATGCCGTCGTCTTTGCGTCCAAGCGCGATGAGGGCCTCTGCCTGCGCGAGCCGCGCGTCGGTACCCAGCGGCCAGTCATAGGACGCGATCGCGGGCCGCAGCGCAAGCAGCGCCCGCTTCGGCTCGCCGCGCGCGAGCAGCACCCGGCCCTTCTCCAGCGCAAGCTCGCGGTCGACTCCGGCCTGCCGGCCCTCGAGCAGGTA
>VBJE01000059.1 GCA_005879675.1 Chloroflexota bacterium | reverse complement strand
CGCCATGCAGCTCGGAGACCCGCCCGGCTACGGGCAGGACCTGAACATCGCGGCGGCGCAGCTCGACAAGAGCAAGGCGTCGCTCAAGCACATCATCCTGCTCGGCGACGGGGACGCGACTGCCGACAACTACCAGCCGATCATCGAGGCCATCTACAAGAAGGGCATCACCGTCTCCACGGTCGCCGCCGGCGCTTACGGCACCGACACCGTGCTCATGCGCCGGATCGCCGAGTGGGGTCATGGCCGCGCCTACGTCAGCACCAATCTGAACGAGGTGCCCCAGATCTTTCTCAAGGAGACGAGCGAAGCCCTCAAGCCGTGGATTGTCGAAGGCAGCTTTGTGCCGCACCTGGCATCGCTGCTCGAGGCGTTGCCCGGCGTCCCCCTGAACGCGTTCCCGACCCTGACCGGCTATGTGGCCACGACACCTCGCGCCGCGGCCGACGTCGTCCTCCAGAGCCCGACCGGCGATCCGCTGCTGGCGACGTGGGAGTACGGGCTGGGAAGGGTCATGGCGTGGACAAGCGACGCGCAGGGCCGCTGGTCCGCGGGACTGCTGCGCTGGCCGGATGCGAATCGCTTTTTCGGCGACATCGTCCGCTACACGCTTCCAGCGGCGGGCGACCCCGCGCTCCAGCTGGAGACGCAGGTGCAGGGCGACCATACGCACCTGCTCGTCACCGCACCGACCTACTCGGGCGCGACCGTCGTGGTCAACGCCATCACGCCGGACCTTTCAGACCTCGAGGTCACGCTGGCGTCGACCGGCCCGGGCAGGTTCGAGGGCGACCTGCCGACAGACCAGGTCGGCGGCTATCTGCTCCACATGACCCAATCGGCGGGCGGCGCGGTTCGGCACACCAACACCTTTGGCGTCGTGGTTCCGTACTCGCCCGAGTACCGCGAGCTCGGTACCGACCTGAACGCGCTGCGCGACATCGTCCGGGCGGGCGGAGGCGCGGTCCTGACCGACCCGGCTGACGTGTTCCGCCTTCCCGTCCCGCCGGCCCGGGCGCCGGTGCCGGTGGACGAGCTGCTGCTGGTGCTGGCGATCGTGCTCTTCCCGCTGGACATCGCGCTTCGCCGCCTGATCCTTCGCGTCGAAGACGTGCCGGCCTGGCGCCAGGCTTTCCAGCGCCGGCCGGTGCGAGCGCTGGCCGCGGAGGCGACCGTCACGAGGCTGCGGGAACGGGTGGCCGGCGTGCGCACCGCCCGCGCGGCGAAAGCCAAGCCCGGTGAGGAACCTCCCGCGCCGGACAAGACGCTCGAAGAGCTGCGCGCCAGGCGCCGGCGCTAGCCGGCCTGGGCGATCTGCTTCGCCTCCATGCCCCGCATGAACTCCATCGCCTGCTCGCGCGTCGGCACCTCCAGGACGTTGTCCCGGGCGAACTGCTCGGCGTCTTCGGACTTCTTCTCCCGGATCTTCTCCGCGGCCGCCTCGCGGTCGTAGTCGGTGCGTCGCGGGCGAACGCCGGGTCCGAGCATCGTCCAGTACGCGCCCGGCTCGCCGTAAGGCATGCCGACGCTTCCCGCGTTGACCACCCGAACGCGGTCCACCATGCGGTCGAACTGCATGTGCGTGTGACCGCATACGACCAGGTCGGCGTCGACGCCGGCGAGCAGCGAGCGCATGCGCTCGAGCGGAGTCTCCACCGTCATCACGTCGGTGTCGTTGCCCGGGACGGCGTGGCACAACAGCACGCGTCCGACGCCGTCCACGCCGTCGACCGTCACCGTGCTCTCGAATGACGCGAGGAAGTCGCGGTGCTCGCGGTTGATCTGCTTCGCGCACCAACCGGCGAAAGGGCCCGGCATCGGGCTTCTCTCCCTGCCGTCGAACTCGTCGACGAGCCCGCGGTCGGCGTTGCCTCGCACGAACCGGGCGTTGGGGATCCGGCGCAGGACATCGATCGTCTCGGCCGGCATCGGGCCTGACGCCACGTCGCCGCAGAACACGATGAGGTCGGCGAGCGCGGGGAGGTTGCCGTGAATGTCCGAGAGTGCGGCGACCCTCAAACGGTGCGCTTGGCCTGAGCTTCCGCCGCGGCCTTGTCGGGGTACGGACCGTCGAGTCTCACGCCTTCGGCATTTCCGCGGTCGTCGAGCTCCGCGCTGACCACGTACCAGCGCTTGCCGAGGTGAAGGACACCATGGTGGAGCTCCGCGGTCCAGCTCCTGGGCGTGATGCCGACGCGCCGATCGTCGCCCATCGCGCTCAGTCTACGTGCGTCCGTCCTCGCACGAAGAGGCCCACCAGGGCCAGGCCGCCAAAGCCGATCGCGAGCACGAGCCCGAGGAGCAGCAAAGGCGCGCTCAGGCCGTACCGGATCGAGCTGAGCAGGACCACGCCGGCGCCGACGCAGAGTCCCAGGATCACTCCCCAGAGCCATGGGCGCGGCATATCTAACAAACGCGCGAAGCCGGTAAAGGGATGTTGGAAATCGCGCTCTCCCTGCCAGGCGAGAATGGGGACGTGAACGCGGCGCCCATCGGCCTCTTCGATTCCGGGGTCGGCGGCCTGTCGGTGCTGCGCGAGATCCAGAGCGCGCTGCCCGCCGAATCGGTGTATTACGTCGCCGACTCCGCCCACGCGCCCTGGGGCGACAAGCCGCCGGCGTTCGTGCGCGACCGCGGGCTGAAGATCGCGCGGTTCCTGCTGGCGCAGGGCGTGAAAGCGATCGTCATCGGCTCCAACACCGGCACGGCCGGTTCTGCCGAAGCGCTGCGCGCCAACCTCGACGTGCCGGTGGTCGGCATCGAGCCCGGGATCAAGCCGGCGGTCAACGCCACGAGGACGCGTGTGGTGGGCGCGATCGTGCCCGCCGCGGTCGGCGGCTCCGACCGCCTGGCCTCGCTGCTCGAGCGCTTCGGCAGCGACGTCAGGGTCATCATCCAGCCGGTGCCTGGCCTGGTCGAGCACATCGAGGACGCGGACCTGGACGGGCCGGAGCTGAGGCGGATGGTCGAGGGATACATCCGGCCGATGCTCGAAGCCGGCGCGGACACGATCGTGCTCGGATCGACTCACTACGTGTTTTTGAAGCCGATCCTCAAGGAGATCGCGGGCGCCGACGTAGCCCTCATCGAGACGGGCGCGGCGGTGGCGCGGCAGCTCGCGCACGTCCTCGAAGAGGGCGGCCTGCGCGCGGACGGCTCAGACGGCCGCGAGCGGTTCTGGACCAGCGGAGACCCGGCGACGTCGACCCGCGTGATCTCCAAACTGCTCGGGCGCGCCGTCGAGGTGGAGAGGCTGCCGGAGCTCTAGCCGCCGACCTTCACCACCAGGCCGATGGCGTACGTGATGGTGCCGACGATGATGCCGGCGAGGGTCATCTCCAGTCCCGCCGACCACCACGTGCGCAGCGTGAAGAGCGCTTTGGACGCACCGACCAGGAAGTGGGCGATCAGGGAGACGATGGCGGCGGTGACGACGCCCCGAGTGCCGGTGAGCCAGAAGAAGGGCACGACCGGGACCATGGCGCCGATGAACGTGCTCACGCCGGCGGCGATCGCCGACTGGACCGGGTCGCCGCCGCTTTCCAGTCCCCCCAGCTCCTCGGGGCCATGCACCTTGAGGAGCGCGTCCGGGCTGCTCGCCAGCTGCTCGGCGAGCCGGTCTGCCATCGCCTTGTCGATGCCCTTGAGCTGGTAGAAGAGCGAGACCTCTTCCTTCTCTTCGTCAGGGTGCTCGATGATCTCCTGCCGTTCACGCTGCACGTTGGCGGCCGCGACCTCGCTCTCCGAGCGCTCGGCGAGGAACGCGCCGGTCGCCATCGACAGCCCGGAGGCGATGGCGCCGAAAAGCCCGGCGGTGAGGACGAAGCTCGAGCCGCCGGTCGCGCCCGAGACGCCGGCCACGATCCCGAAGACCGCGGCCAGGCCGTCGTTGGCACCGTAGATCGCCCCCGAGATCCAGCCTGCCCCGGTGCGGTGCCACGACTCGCGGCCGAGGATGCGGTTGAGGCGGCTCTGCACGCTGGACGGCGCCGGGCCGGCATGGTGCGCGACCTCCATCGACTCGAGGGAGCGAGAGTGGCCCTGCTCCTCGACGCGGATCTCTTCCAGCACCGCGTCGGTGTCGGCGTCGCCGGTCGGGCGCTTGTAGCGGTCGGTGATCTCGAGCTCCTCCGCCGCCTCCATGCGTGCGATCAAGTTGTCGACGGGAGCGAGCCGTGCCTGCAGCCGCTGAAGCGGGGTGAGCTTCACGGAGGCGGGGTCGGGTATCCGCTGGCCAAGCTCGCGCAGGCGTCTCTCGATCCGCTCGCGGTGCGAGGCCTCGGCGTCCGCGATCGCGCGGATGATCTCGCCGCGGTGCGTGTTGCCCATGCGCTCGGCGAGCAACAGGTACATCTGCCGCACCTGCACCTCGCCACGCCACGCCTGGAGCAGTCGCGCGACCGCATCCCCCGATGCCGTCTTTGCCGTCACGGAATCAGGCTAACGAGTCAGCGGGAAGCTGACGGCCGGCGACCGTGCCGACGACGACGCGCACGCGCTGGACGCCGTTGTTCTGCACGCCTTCGAGGTTCCAGTCCTGCTCCAACGGCTGGGTGTTTCCGGCCGCGTCGGTCGCGCGGGCGCAAAGCTCGACATCCCCGGCGTGGCTCGCGTCCCACTCGCAGGTCCATCGCCGCCAGGCAAATGGCGAGGACGCCTCTTCGAGGAGGGCATCGGTCCAGGTCGAGCCGCCGTCGGCGCTGAGCTCGACGCGCGTGATGGGCGCGCGGCCGGACCACGCCCGGCCCTCGATCACCTGCGTCGACGGCTCCACAAAACGCGTCCGCGTCATGAAGTCGGGCACGCCCGGAGGAACCATCAGCGCGCGCGGCAGCATCCGTTCCACAGGCACGCCGGCGTCATCGCCTGATTGGCGGTGGTGATACGCCGTCGCCTGCTGGTAACCCTCGAACGCGCGGTCGATGACGGTGATCGAGCGCAGCCACTTGACGTGCGCCATGCCGTACCAGCCCGGAACGATGAGGCGTAGGGGGAAACCGTGCTGCGGCGGAAGCGGCCGGCCGTTGATCGCGTAGGCGAGCAACACCTCCGGGCGCGACGCGTCGGCCAGGGTGAGGCTGCGCTCGTAGAGCTGGTCGACGCCGCCCTGGACCCCGCGGTCGAGGCCCGTGAACACCACCTCCATCGCGCCGTCTTCAGGGGAGGCTTCTTCGAGGATGGGCGCCAGCTGCGTGCCTGTCCACTCCGCCGTGCCCACGGCTTCGGTGAGCCATGGCTGGCTCATCGGTCGCGGCGCCAGCCGGGCCCGACCGTTGCCCGCGCACTCGAGCGTGACCGCGAGCGTGGTGGCGGGACGCGACCTGATGTCGTCCAGCGACAGCCGCAGCGGCCTGCGCACTCCACCACCGAGCGCTAGCTCGTAGCTGTTCGGGTCGACGGCCGGTATGTCGAAATGGATCAACAGGTAGTGCAGGCCCACGGGCGTGATCGGATAGCGCAGCGCCTCGAGGGGCATCGAGTGGTTGCGGACGGCGAGCTGCAGCTCTTCCGGTGTGATGTCAGGGCTGTCGATCAGAGTCCCCGCGGCCCGTGGCGTGTTCACCTTCTCCACTCCAGATTGGGAGTCTAAAGCCGGGTCGGTGCGTTCTATTTCCGTGCAAGAGCGAAGCGAGGAGCAGATCGTGAGCCGGCTGCTCGAGCTGGAGAACGACGGCCAGGCCGAGCAGCGCACAAAGCTGAGCGGGGAGCGGTTCCTCAGCTTGATCCACGACCCTGACAACGGCCGCAGCTACATCCTGAGGCATGGCACCGACCAAACCGAGGGCGCCGAGATCCCCGCCGGGACCGAGTTCTTCGAGTACCCGTCAGCCGACGCGGGGCAGCGCGCGTTCGAGCAGCTGCTCGCGGAGTCGAGGCAGGCAGGCGAGGTCGAGGAGGACGACTCGACCGATGACATCGGCGACTTCGAGACAGGTGGCGCCGAGGTCCGCGATCTGTTCGCCGACCAGGACGAAGACGAGCTGTCTCGAGACCCGGTGATCAGCGAGGAAGAAGAGCCCTAGCTCCGCTCTCAGCCGACTCCCAGCATCCTCACAGCGCGCAAACAGGGCTGTCGCAGAGTATTTGAGCCGTGTCGCGCAAGCTTCTGATCTCTGCCGTGGCCGTTGCGGCGCTGGCCGTCCTTGCCGGCGCCGGGGCGTACGCATATTTCTTCTCGGGGTTGCGCACCAGCCCGACCGCCCTCGGCCTGAGCTCGCCCTCCCCGACCTCGTCCACGACGGCAAGCACGACAACCGGTGGCGCAGGCACGTGGCAGGTGGCCTCTGGCTCGCTCGTCGGCTACCGCGTCACCGAGAAGTTCGCCGGCCAGTCGTCGACGCAC
>VBJE01000058.1 GCA_005879675.1 Chloroflexota bacterium | reverse complement strand
TGAACGAGGTGAACGATGCCGAGCTGGCCAATGGGATCGGGACTCCTCTGAGCGACGCGGCCGCCCGCAGCGACCATCTCCTCTCGGAGATCGCTGAGCTCTACGCGAAGGTCGGCGAGCGACCCATCGATTGGAACGAGGCGAAGACAACCACGGTGGCCGTCCTTCGCAACAGCTATACCCACCCCAGGCTCCACCTTTTTGAGTACTACCAGGAGAACGACCAGCCGGACATCGCGATCAGGCTGTTCGAAGACGCGGTCTCCGAGATGAAGACCGCGGAAGCCCCCGACTTCGTCATGGGGACAGTGCTCTACAACCTCGCCACGGTCCGCGCCCAGCAGGACCGCAAAGATGAGGCGCTCGACCTCCTCGGCGAGGCGATCCAGCACCGGGCGGACAGCAAGTCCACCGCCGCCGGCGATTCAGATTTCGCGACGCTGCGCGACGACCCGAAGTTTCAGGAGATGGTCAAGCCCTAGCCGCCTGCTGTATGCGGTCGAGGACGCGCATGTTCGCGATCGACTCGGCCAGCGGTATTGCGACCGGCCGGTCGTGCAAGACACTGTCGGCGAATGATTCGACCATCAGCTGGTAGGGGTCGTGCGGGTCGCGGTAGGCGCTGAAGGGACGGACGCGCCGGAGCACGCCCGACCGCGTGATGACCTTGAGGTCCTGCTCCTCCGGCGCCTCTACGCTCGCCCACACCGACGCCGTCGAGCCTCCGGCGAAGGTCAGCAGGCCGCTGATCGTCACATCGATGCCGTCCTTGAACCGGCCCCGCGCCGCGACGTCGTCGGGCTCGCCGAGGATCCATCGCGACACGCTCACCGTGTAGCTGCCGACGTCGAGGAGCGCGCCCCCGCCCAGGTCGCGCTGCAGCCGGATGTCGTTGGGGTCCTTGGCGGTGAACCCAAATGTCGCCTGCACGTGGAGCGGCTCGCGGATGCTCTCGACGAACTCGCGCATCGCTGGGTGGAAGCGGTACATGAAGGCTTCCATCAGGTGCCTGCCGCTGCGTTTGGCGGCGGCGGCCATCTCCTCGGCCTCGGCGGCGTCGACCCCGATCGGCTTCTCGCAGAGGACGTGCTTACGGCGTCCACCTCGTCGTCGGCGAGAAGCGCGTCGTAAGAGTCGAGAATCCGCACTCCCGGGTATGGCTCCAGCATCTGCCTGGCGCGCTCGGGACTCCTGCTCGCCATCGCTGCGAGCGTGCCGTTGCTCGACGCCACGACGGCGGCCAGCACCGCCCGGCGTGCGATGTGCGCGGCACCCAGGATCCCCCAGCGGACGCGCCCCGAGGCTATATGTCCACCTTCAACTGCGCGCCGTCGCGCTTGATCGACAGCGTGGCCGCCTCCATGACGGCGACGTTGCGCCTCGCCTCTCCCGGCATGATCGCAAGCGGCTCTCCCCACGCGAGATGGTCGGCCAGGTTGCGGTAGAAGCCGTGCTCCTCGCGCGCGGGCAGCGCCACGCGCTCCTCCCCTCCCGTGGTGAACACCGTGACGCGAGCCGGGAAATCCGCGGGCACGCCGGCAGCGACCCAATCGCCGACGATCGCCCCTTTCGTGCCGAGCAGGTACCACTTCGGCTTGCGGGCGGCGGCGATGCCCGACTGGAGGAACGTGGCCTGCGCCCCGCCCGCGAACGTGAGGTCGACGCGGACCTGGTCGTCGTTGGTGACGTCATGCCAGACACGCTTGTGCGCCTGCGCGACCAGCGAGCTCACCCGCTCGGGAAACAGCTGCAGGATCCAGTCGAAGTAGTGAGATCCCCAGTCGTAGATCGTGCCGCCGGACACGGGCTCGTGGCTGTGCCAGAAGTCGCAAGGATGGTCGTAGCCACCGATGAACGACTCCATGTAGAAGGGCTCGCCGATACGGCCCGAGCGCGTGACGTCGCGCATCGCTACGTAGTCCGGGTCCCAGCGCCGGCTCTGATAGACGGTGAGCACGCGACTCTGGGATTCGGCTGCGTCCATCATCCGGTCGGCGTCGCCCACGCTCAGCGCAAACGGCTTCTCGCAGACGACGTGCTTGCCGGCCCTGAGCGCGGCGAGGACGGGGCTGGCGTGCGCGCTGGGAGGCGTGCCCACCACCACCAGGCCGACGTCGGGGTCATCGAGCATCTCGTCCTGGCCGGCGACGGTCCTCACCTGCCAGTCGCGCGCGGCGGCGTCGCGCCGCTCGGGGTCGAGGTCGCATACCGCCGCCAGCCTCAGGCCGCTTGTGGCGGCGACAGAGGCCGCGTGCTCGCGGCCGATGGCGCCGTAGCCGAGAAGACCGACGCCGGCAGGCGGCGCCGCGTTGCGACCGGCCGCGAAAAGCAGGGCACGTCCGAGCAGCTTGTCGAAGGTTGGACTGTTGTCGTTGCTCAGGCCGATGTAGATGAACCGACCGTCGCCAAATCGTCGCTCGTAGGCGACGACCTGCTCTGTGAACCTCCAGCTCGACCGGAGCAGGATCGCCGCATCGCTGGGCGGACCCTCGGAGAGGTAGAGGCGGTCACGGACCTTCCATTCCGGATCGAGGCGCTGTGTCACCGGATGGTCGGGGTTCGGGCGGACGATCAGCTCGGTCACAGGTCCAGCCGTGCCCGGCACCCACCCGGCGACCTCGTGGATGGAGTCCGAGGCCGACCAGGAGTCAAGGGTGGAGCCGAGGATGACGACACCGCCTCCGCGGCGCACGAAGTTGCGGAGAGCCGTCGCCTGCCTCGCGCTGATGTGACGCTCGGTTGCCGCCAGGATGACGTGCTTCGCTCGGGCGACGTCGCCTGCCACCTCCACCTCGAACCGGCGTGGGTCCAGGGTTGGCCTGCCGTCGACGATCGCAAGCACCGAGATCCGTTCTGCCAACTAAGCCGCCTTCACCTTTGAGGTTTGCGCGATCCGCCGCAGCACCTCCAGCGTGTGCTCGGCCGCGTTCGCCCACGTATAACCTCTCGCGCGGCGGATGCCTTCCTCGCCGAGCTTCTTTCGCAACCCTTCGTCCGCCAGCAGCCTCTCGAGGCCGGCGGCGATCGCGGCCGTGTCCTCGGCGTTGACCGTGATGGCGGCCCCCAGGGCGAGCTCGGGCAGGGCTCCGGTGGACCCGACCACCGCCGGCACGCCGCGGGACATCGCCTCCAGGAGCGGGAGGCCGAAGCCCTCGTAGAGGCTGGGGAATGCGAGCACCGAGGCCGACTCGTAGAGGGCGGCCAGGGTTGCTTCGTCGACGTGGCCGAGGTAGCGAACCCCCGGCTCGGCCCCGATGCGCTCGAGCGTGTCGCCGTACGCCCAGCCGGCGCGGCCCGCGATGACCAGCTGCGGCACCCCGGGACGGCCGTTGATGATGAAAGGGAGCGCGCCGCGGCCGCGGAGCTGGCGGTACGCGGCCAGCAGGCGCGGATAGTTCTTGCGCGGTTCGACGCTGCCCACGGCGAGGATGAAACCGGCGTCGACGCCCTCTGGCAGCGGGCCGGCAGGCGGCGACTGCGGCAGTCCCTCCGCGATGACCTTGATCTTCTCCTGGAGGCCCGGCAGCGGATAAAGCCGGAGCAGGTCGCCGCGCGTCGAGTCGGACGGGACGATCACCGCCGCGGCCTGCCTCAGAGCGCGCGGGAGCACGGTGCGGAAGTACGCGCGCTGCTGCCAGGGCACCTCCGCCGGCCGCACGCGGAAGGCGAGGTCGTGGACGAAGATGGCCGCGGGCGGCGCGCCCGAGCGGCGGAAGGGCGGGCTCGGCCAGTACGGGTAGAGGATGGCGTCTGCCTCGAGCAGGGGCTCGATCGCGGGCAGCCACCGGGACTTCACAGCCAGCTCGTGCCGGTAGGGCGAGTACACCGCCTCGCAGTCGAGGTCGCGCAGCGAATCCGGTCGCTCGCGGCTGCAGATCAGCACGATCTCGTCCCCGCCGCGGTTGGCGACCATGGCCCGGGCGAGCTCGACCGCGACCGTGATCATGCCGACCCGCTGGGGCCGCCAGCAGGCGGTCAGGTCGATCGCGAATCGGGCCATCCTAAGAATGTAAGCGGGCGGCAAAAGTAGGGTGCGCGCGTCTTCCCGGGCGGGGGTAACATGGGCTTAGCGCTCAATCTCGCCCTCCCTCCTTTCTGAAGGTCCTCTGCCCCCCGGTGGAGGGCCTTCCCTCTTTCCCCGCCGAGGTCGGTCAGCTGGTTTCTGACGACCTGATCGCGAACGCGCAGTCGAACGTCCCTGTCACGGACCCGCACTCCACCTCTTCCACGTACCAGTCGTTGGCCAGTCCCGCCCAGCGCAGGATCGTCTCGATCGTCGATGTCCACACGTGGCACGACTTCACCGTCTTGATCCGGCCGAGCGCGAACATGTTCGAGAAGTTCACCAGCCAGAACTGGTGCTCGTCGACCTGCAGCCAGGCGTGCGTGTGCTCGCCGCGCACGTTGTCCATCGCCTCGGTGAAGTTCTTGACGAGGCCGGCGAGCTTGCGCTGGCGTCCCGGGACAAACCTGCGCGCGCCGCCCAGCCCGTGCCGTCCTTCGGCGAGCCAGCGCTCCGTCGCCCGGCGTCCCCAGGCGCGGATCATGTCCTCCGACTCGGGTCCATAGATCGTCTCGAACGCTTCGTTCAGGCGCGACAGCGATTCCACCGGCGACGACAGCTGCTCGTCCTGGGGCGCGTCCTGCTCGATGTACTGCACAAGGCCCGCCGCGTATGCGACCTCAGGCCAGCGATCGCCGGTCACGTCGCGCGCGACATGGACGAAGTTGCTGAAGTGCCCGTTGAGGATGAACCGGCCGCGCGCGCGCGCGGGCCGCACGCCCATGAGCTCGAGGGTGCGGATCGTCGAGCCGCCGGCCGACGTCGGCGTCGGCGGCGGCGAACCGTGCAGCATCGGGGGCGGGGGCGCCGCCTTCACCGCGCGCATCGAGGTGGTGTCCGGGCCGTTCGACGACGTCGCCGGCTTCGGCAGCACGGCCACGCCACCCGCCGCGGAGGCCGATGCCGAAGCAGCTGCGGTCGTGGCGGCCGCCAACCCGGCAGCCGACGTCCGCCGCTGCGGGAGCCGCGCCATCTGGGCCAGCAGCTCGCGGACCGTCTGCGGCCGCTGCCCCGGGTCTTTGGCCAGCACCTTGGCGAGCAGCACGTCGAGCTCGTCGGGCAGGTTGGCGTTGATCTTCACCGCGGATGGGATCGGCGTGTTCACCGTGGCGTACGCGACTTCCATCCGGTTGGAGCCGATGTAAGGGAGGCGGCCGGTGAGCATCTCGAAAGTCAGCACGCCCATCGCGTAGATGTCCGCCCGCTTGTCGACGTCGTGGCCCATCACCTGCTCGGGCGCCATGTACCCGGGCGTGCCGATGGCGAGCCCGATCGTCGTCAGGTGCGTCGGCTGGCCGGCGCCGCGCGCGAGGCCGAAGTCCGCCAGCATCGCCCTCCCGTCGGCATGGATGAGCACGTTGGTCGGCTTCAGGTCGCGGTGGACGATGCCGGCGTCGTGCGCGTGCTGCAGTCCGTCGCCGATCTCGCGCAGGTAGCGCCACGCGGCCAGGGTGTCCATCGGCCCGCGGTTGAGGACGTCGCGCAGCGTGCCGCCGCGGATCAGGGGCATGGTGAGGAACGCGTTGCCGTCGATGACCTCGAAGTCGTAGATCGGAACTCGAAGCGCTTGACGAAGCCGTCGTCCTGGAAGAGCTCCGACGAAAGCGCCTTGAGGGCGACCTCGCGGCCAAGTGGCTGCTGCACGGCGCGGTAGACGACCGCCATCCCGCCGCCGCCGAGGCGCTCGACGATCTCGTACTGGCCGAGTCGCGTCCCGGTGAGGTCTTTCACGTCGACGCCGCCTTGGCCAGGTTCTCGACGATCGAGATGAGGTCGGCCAGCCGGAACGGCTTGCTCAGGACGTTGTCGGCGCCCGCGGCGAGGAACCGCTCGCGGTCGCTCGACATCGAGTGAGCGCTGGCGATCACGATCGGCATGGCGGGGACCTCGGCTTTGATGCGCCGCATCGCCTCCAGGCCGTCGATGCCCGGCATGGCGACGTCCATCAGGATCATCGCCGGGCGCTGCGAGAGCGCGATGTCCACCGCCTGCAGGCCGTCAGCCGCGATCAGCACCGGGTATCCCGCCTTCTCGAGCACGCGCTTGCACAGTCGCTGAGCGACCTCGTTGTCGTCCGCCACGAGCACCGTGAAGGTTCCAAGACTTGTTTCCTCACGCATGCCGGAGCTGCAACGCATTCGCGCTTTCGGGGGCGAGCGGGATTGTGAAGTGGAACGACGAACCGTGACCGACCGCGCTCTCCACCCAGATCTTGCCGCCGTGCATCTCCACGATCTGCTTAACGATCGTCAAGCCGAGGCCAGTCCCGGGAATCGATTGCGCCGCGCCGCTGCGGACCCGACGAAAGCGCTCGAACACGTGGCCGATCTCGTCCTGGGGGATGCCGAGGCCGGTGTCCGTGATGCTGACCAGCGCGAACCGCCCGTCGGCCCTGCTCGCCAGGGTCACCGTGCCGCCGTCAGGCGAGTACTTGACCGCGTTGTTCACCAGGTTGCTCAGCACCTGGATCAGGCGGTCGCGGTCGCCCGCGACGATCGGCAGCCGGGGGTCGAGGTCGGACTTGAACTCGACGGCGCCCGCCGAGGGCGCTGCCCTCGAGATCGCCTCCATGACGATGTCGTTGATGTCGACGTCGGCTGTGCGCATGGTCATCCGGCCCGACTCCATGCGATCGAGGTCGAGCATGTCGCCGATGAGGCGGTTCACCCGGTCCGCGTCATTGAATATGTAGCCGCCGTAGGCGCGGACCTCGTCCGCCTCCAGGCCGCCGTCGCGGATGAGCTCGCTGAATCCCTGGATCCCGGTCAGCGCGGTCCGGTGTGGTCGAGCTTCTCGAGGTTCGAGTTCGCCTCGCGCGCGGCCTCCAGTGCCTCCGCCAGCTGATCGGAGGTCTCGCGGACGACGGTCACGTCTTCGACCATCACCAGCACGTGCTCCGGCGCGCCCCTCGGGTCGGGGATGGTCGTCGCCGAGAGCTGCAGCCACAGCCAGTTCCCGGCTCCTGTCGCCGCGCGGACCTGGACCATGCTCCCGTCGCCGATCCCGGCCAGGAACGGGGCCTTGTGCAGACGCGCCGCTGCCTGGTCGTAGGCGCGCAGCAGCTCCGGCCACGCGGTGTCGCGCATGGTCTCGGCGTCGTGCTCGAGCATGTGGAGCAGCGCCGGGTTGGCTTCGAGCATCTCGCCGCCGTTGCCGATGCGGGCGATGCCGATAGGCGAGCGCTCGTAGATCGCACGGTGGTCGGCCTCGCTGCGGCGCAGCGCCTGCGAGGTCTCCGCGCGGAGGATGAACTGGCCGATCTCGACCCCCGCGCCGGCGAGGACCGCGACCTCCTCCTCCTGAGGCATGCGAGCATCCCGGGACAGGAGCTCGATCACCCCCACGACGTCACCGCCCTTGACGACCGGGAACGCGAGGGCCGACCGCAGGCCGGCCGACCTTGCGGCCGCCCCCGGCCGGTAGTCCGCCGCGTCTTCGAGGTTTCCCTCCGCCGCCAGCACGCCGGCCTTCCACACCCGGCCCACCAGGCCAGAGCCCTCGGCGACCACGACGCCGCGGCTCGCGTGGAGGAACCCCTCGAGGGTCGCATCCGCGGCGTTCCACGCATGCCTGGCCCGCATCGAGCCGCGATCGGCTTCCAGCACCCAGTGCTGCGCCGCGCTCCAGCCCAGGTGGTTGCAGAAGGCGCGCAGGACCTGGGGCATCGCCGGGTCGACCGTGGTCGCGCCGACCGTGACCTGCCGCACCGTGGCCATGCAGTCGCGAAGCGCCTCCGCCCGACGGCGCGCGGCGACGTCGGTGACCTGGACGAGCAGGATCGGCTCGGCCGCGACCGTGTTCGGCAGGCGCGCCACGACCACGCCGAGAGTGCCATTGATCTCGCCCTCCCATCGCGTCACGTCTCCGTTCTGGAGCATGGCCAGCGCGCTCGCGACGGCGGTTCGATCCTCGCCGGCGGCGATATCGATCAGCGAAACGTCCAGCAGTTCGTCGCGGCCGCGACCGAGGATCGCGCTCAGACGCTCGGTGACCTGCACAAACTTGCCCTGGATGTCCGCCGTGCCGAGCCCGACGCCGGCCGACTCGATCGTGGCGCGGAGCCGCCTCTCAGAGGCGGCAAGCTCTTCGACGCGGCGCTCGGCCGCGCCGGCCGCGAAGCGCGACTGGCGCATCAGCTCGCTCGTGGCCACGGCGACGCCGGCCAGGACGGCGGCGAACACCACGAGCCCGATGAAGATCGGGAACGCATACACCGGTTGGGTGGCCGCGGCGTCGATGACGCCGAGAATCGCGGCCAGCGCGGCCGCCGCGAAAGCGAGCGGCATGGCTCGACGAACCCCAAGCCGGGCCCACGAAGCAGACTGCGGACCCGTTCCTTGCAGTGCCCCCAAACCCTCGCCCCCCCTGGCGGGATTGAACGTGCGCAGGGCTCAAAGTCTAGTCACGACCCGTCGCGCTTCAGCCCCCTTAACGCAGACCTTTTTCGCACGTCCCTCTCCCCATCGGGGAGAGGGGATGAACCAAGAGGGCTACAGCTCTCCTCCCCATTCATGGGGAGGTGCCGGCGTAGCCGGCGGAGGGGCTACAGCCGCTTGAGGGCCAGCACCGTGACGTCGTCCGCCAGCTCCTTCCCCCGCGCCCCCTCGGCCAGGATGTCGACCATCGCCTGAGCGGTGGGCGCCCGCCGCGCCTCGCTGGGCAGCTGCACCTCCTTGGTGGCGAGGTCGGGCCTCAGGTCGAGCAGGCCGTCGGAGAAGACGACCAGCGAGTCGCCCGGGCCGAGCGTCAGCTTGCCGGACACGAACTCCGTGTCGGGGAACATGCCGATCGGGGCGCTCCGCCGGCCGAGCACTTCCTGCGAGGAGGATCCGCGCAGGACCCTGGCGTGGCCGTGTCCGGCGTCCACGTAGTCGAGCTCGCCCGACCGCGGATCGAAAGTGCAGTGGAAAACCGTCACGTACGCGTCGTTCACCTCGAGCGCGGCGGACATCACCCCCGCCGCCTGCTTGACCCCGCTCTCGAGAGGCGCCACGCCCGCGACGCCGCGCAGGGCGGCTCGCGCGGTGGCCATGACCAGCGACGCCGGCAACCCCTTGCCCATGACGTCGCCGACGGTGAGCACGACGCGGTCCCCCCCGGACCGGTACCAGTCATAGAAGTCGCCGCTGATCTCGCGGGCGGCGGTGAAGTGGGCCGCGATCTCGAAGCCGTCTTCTCGGTACGGCGATGCGGGCAGCATCCCGGACTGAAGCTCGGCGGCGCGCCGCATCTGCTCGGCGCGTTCGGCGACCATGCCCTCGAGCCGGGCGACGCTCGCCCGGTGCTCCATCTCGAGGTTCCGGCGGCGCAGGTTGTTGACCACCAGCAGGTAGAGCTGTGTCGCGCCGACCGGCTTCACGTGATAGGCGTAAGCGCCGTGCTCGAGCGCAGCAGTCCCCAGCTCGGGGTCGTCGACGCCCGAGATCATCACCACCGCCGTGTCCGGCCGCACCGATCTCAGCTCCTCGAGCAGCCCATAGCCCGACTCGTCCGGAAGCCGAACGTCGAGGAGCGCGATGGCGTAGTCGTTCGACTCGACGAGCCTCCGCGCCTCGGCCGCGCTTAACGCGACGTCGCACTCAAACCCCCGGCTCCGCAGCGTCCTGGCCATGACGCGCGCCAGGGCCTCCTCGTCGTCGACCACCAGCACTCTCCGGCCGCCCTGTGGCGCGCTCACGGGCAGGAAGTGTAGACAGGCTAAAGTGGCTCCTCTCTGCCATATGCTCTTCGGGCTATGGCGCTCGACGTCGAGACCCGTCCGTCCGTCAACGGCGTGACCGTGCTCGCCCCGATGGGGCGCCTCGATGTCGCGGGCGCGCCGGCCCTCAAAGAGGCGATCGGCGAGGCCGTGAAGAACGGCACGCCCAAGGTCGTGATCGACATGGAGGGCGTGAGCTTCGTCGACTCGACGGGCCTTGGCTCGGTGATAGCGGCCTTGAAGCAGATCAGAGGCAGTCAGGGCGAGCTTCGTCTCGCCGCCCCCAACCAGCAGGTGCGGGTCGTCCTCGAGCTCACGACCCTGGACAGGGTTTTCCCCTACTACGCCACGGTCGAGGAAGCCCTCACTGGCTTCTAAGCCTGTGGGGAGCAATCGCTTTGAGTTCCGAGCGTCGTTATCCAATTTGGAGGAAGGGCTCGACGTCCTCCATCGGTCCGTCGAGCGCCTTCGGCGCGCCACCGGCCGCGGCGCGGACGACCGCCCGCTGATGCTGTTCGAGACCGCCCTCGGCGAGATCGGCAGCAACGTGCTCACGCACGGACGGCCGGCGGGTAGCAGCCGGCCGGTCGAGTACGCGCTGCGGCTCGACGGCGCCACCGTTGTCGCGTCGCTCAGCGACTCCGGCCCTCCGGTGCACGAGCACCTCTCGCGCGAGATGCCCGTCCCCGAGAGCGAGGACGGCCGCGGGCTGGCGATGGCGCGCTCGCTGCTCGACGACCTCGGTTACGAGCGCGACGGCAACGTCAACCGGTGGCGGCTGGTGAAGAGGCTGTGACCGCGGACCACCTGCCGGAGGACCCAGGCCGTGCTCTGATCCACGAGTTTCGCAACCTGCTCGCGGTGATCGTCAACTACAGCGAGCTCATCGCCGATGAGACCGGAGACGCAGCGGCGGTCAAGGCGGATATTCAGGAGATCCGGTCC
>VBJE01000057.1 GCA_005879675.1 Chloroflexota bacterium | reverse complement strand
TGCCCATCGTTCTGATCTTGTCCTCCACGCCGGCGGCGGCGGAGGCGGCCGCCGCCGACAGCGGCGTGATCCAGGCGATGCTGACCAAGCCGGTCCCGCCGCGGACACTGCACGACGTCCTCATCCAGGTCGGCGGCCGAGGCGCGCGGCAGGAGGAGGCGCAGGTGGTCGAGCCGGGCGCGCTGCGCGTGTTGGTAGCGGACGACAACGCCCTCAACCAGAACTTGCTGAAGCGACTGGTGGTCAAGCTCGGCCACACGGTCGACGTGGTGGCGAACGGGCGCGAAGCGGTCCAGGCCGTCGCGCAGCAGCCTTATGACGCGGTGCTGATGGACGTCCTGATGCCGGAGATGGACGGCCTCGCCGCGGCCGAGGCGATCTGCCGGCGCTGGCCTCGAGGCAACCGGCCGCGCCTGATCGCGCTGACCGCGATGGCGGGTCCTGGTGACCAGGAGCGATGCCTTCGCGCCGGCTTCGACGACTACATGAGCAAGCCGGTGCGCATGGAAGACCTCACCGAGTCGCTCAAGTCCGCGGTCGGCTACCGCACGATCAAGGAGCGGTCCGGCCTTTAGTTGGACCTTCCTCTCCCATCGGGGAGATGGTTGGGGATAGGTGCCTAGTCGCGCAGCCGGCTGTCGAGCCGGTCTTCGTGCGAAGCCAGTCGGCCTGCGCGGGCTTCCAGGTAGACGACGACGATCACGATGAGGCCACCGAGCACCATCAGGCCGCCGAGCGCTTCCGCCTCCACCCCGGTCGGTTGGGTGATCACCTGCACCATTGCCGAACCGAAAACGAGGATGTAGCTGAGGCCGAGCAGGCGGACCCGCGGCGCGACCTCGGCGCGCTCGCCCCCGCCGCGCCAGGGGCGCTTGCCGATGATGAGCAGGTATGCGCCCATGACGAGGGCCAGGGAAGCGAGCCCGAGCGATATCACCTGGATGTAGGTCGTAGCCACCGGCGCAGCAGTTTAAACCGCAAAACCAGAGGTTCCTACAATCGAACACTCAATGCCCCGGTCCGAGCCGATCAAATCCGTCCGCGGAGTCCGCGACATCCTCCCGGCCGAAATCCCGCTCTGGCGCGCCGCGAAGGAAGCCGGCCGCACCGTGGCTCGGAGTTTCGGCTACGAGGAGATCGAGACGCCGATCATCGAACCCTTTGAGCTCATTGAGCGCGTAGGCGAGGACACCGACGCTGTCGCCAAGGAGCTCTATCGGTTCGAGGACCGCGGCGGCCGTAGCGTGGCCCTTCGGCCCGAGGCGACGGCGGGCGTGGTGCGCGCCTATTTCGAAGGCCAGCTGAACCAGGGCCCGCAACCCTCGCGTCTATATCTGTTTGGACCGATGTTCCGCTACGACCGGCCGCAGAAGGGCCGCTACCGGCAGTTCTTCCAGTTCGACGTCGAGGCGATCGGCAGCGGCGCCGCCGGCCTCGATGCGGAGGTCGTGGAGATCGCCGGCGGCTGGCTCAAGATGGCGGGGCTCGACGATCCCCGCCTTGAGCTGAACAGCATCGGCGACGAAAAATGCAGGCCCGCCTACCTCGAAAAGCTGAGGGCGTACTACCGGCCGCTCAAGCCGCAGCTCCACGGCGACTGCCAGCTTCGCCTCGAGAGGAACCCCCTTCGCCTGCTCGACTGCAAGGTGCCCCAGTGCCAGCCGTTCAAGGCCGGCGCGCCGAAGATCACAGACCACCTCTGCGACGAGTGCTCGGAGCACTGGGGTGAGGTGCGCCGACTGCTGGACGCGGCGGGCGTTGAATACGTGCTGAACCCGTATCTCGTGCGCGGCCTCGACTACTACACGCGCACCGTCTTCGAGTTCTACCCGAGCGGCGCCTCAGGGCAGCAGGACGCGGTGGCCTCGGGTGGGCGCTACGACGGGCTTGCCGAGGCTCTGAAGTGGCCGTCGACGCCCGGGGTCGGATTTGCGGGCGGGCTTGACCGGGTCACGGAGCTGATGGCGGCGGGAGGCTCCGAAGCGCTCGTCCCGCCGGCGGCCGATGTGCTGGTGCTGCCGGACGGCAACCTTGCCGTCGAAGCCGCCGAGGTGGCGCGGATCCTGCGCACGACACGTTCGGTTGCGGTGGACTACGAGCCCAAGAGCCTTCGCGCCAAGATGCGATCGGCCAACAAGGTGGGAGCGCATTGGGTTGTCCTTCTGAGCGCGGAGGACGCGGCCCGGCGCGTCGCACAGCTGCGCGACATGCAGAGCGGCGAGCAGACCGAGCTGGCGTGGGACGAGTTGCCCGCCCACGTCTCGTGAGCGGTTACTCGGCTCCGCACTGCGGTTCGCTGCGAGCCTCTGACGAAGGACACCGGGTCGAGCTGTACGGCTGGGTCGCGCGCCGTCGCGACCACGGCGGCGTCACCTTCCTCGACGTGCGGGATCGCTGGGGCACCGTCCAGGTCGTGGTCAGATCGCAGACCGAGACCTTCGTCCGAAACGAATATGTCATCCGCGTCGCGGGCAAGGTTGCCCGCCGACCCGCAGGATCCGAGAACCCCAAGATGGCCACCGGCGAGGTGGAGGTGGTGGCTGACGAGGTGGAGGTCATCTCCGAGGCCAAAACGCCGCCTTTCGAGATCGTTGACGAGGTCGATGCGGACGAAGCGCTGCGGCTGAAGTATCGATACCTCGACCTCCGCCGGCCGAAGATGGCCCAGACGCTCGAGTTGCGCCATCGCGTAGTGCAGGCGATCCACAGATACATGGACGCGCATGAATTCATCGAAGTCGAGACGCCGATGTTGCTCAAAGGCACGCCCGAGGGTTCCCGCGATTTCATAGTCCCGTCGCGTCTCCATCCCGGCGAGTTTTTCGCGCTGCCACAATCGCCCCAGCAGCTGAAGCAGCTGCTGATGGTCGCGGGGATCGGTCGCTATTACCAGATCGCTCGCTGCCTGCGCGACGAAGACCTGCGCGCCGATCGGGTGGTCGAGATCACACAGCTCGACGTGGAGATGTCGTTCTGCACGGAAGAAGACGTATTCGCGCTCATCGAGGGCCTCTGGGCGAAGGTCTGGAAGGACGTGCTTGGGATCGAGATCCCGACACCGTTCCCGCGACTCGACATGCAGGAGTCCCTGCTCAAGTACGGGACCGACAAGCCTGACCTTCGTTACGAGCTCGAGATCGCGGACGTCACCGACACCCTGCGCGAAACGGGAGCCACGGTTCTGCGCGGCGCCGTGGATGCGGGCGGAGTCGTGCGGTGCCTTGCGGTTCCCGGTGGCAAAGACATGAGCCGGCGCGACCTCGACGAGTTGGTCTTACTCGCCAAGGGCGCAGGCGCGAAGGGCCTGGCGTGGATCCCGGGCCCACTGGATCGCCATCTGAGCGAAGGCGAGTTGACAGCGATCAGGTCCGCCTCGGGCGCGGGGGCGGACGACCTCGTCCTTCTCGTCGCGGATCGCCGCCGGAAGGCTGAAACCGTCATGGGCTTGCTGCGCCGCGAGATCGCAAGGCGCCGCAAGCTGATCCGCCAGGGCGAGTGGAAGTTCCTGTGGGTCTACCCCATGTACATGTTCGAGGAGGACGACCTGGGCAACCTGACCTATGGCCACCATCCCTTCACGTCGCCCTGGCCAGAAGACATGCATCTTTTGACTGAGCGACCGTATGACGTGCGGGCGCGAGCGTACGACTGCGTGATGAACGGAGTCGAGATTTCGGGTGGCAGCGTCCGCATCCACGACCGCGAGCTGCAAGAGAGAGTGTTCGAGATCCTTGGAATGGATCGCGAGCGGATACACGGCCAATTCGGTCACCTGCTCGACGCTTTCGAGTACGGCGTGCCGCCACACGGCGGCATCGCCGCTGGGATCGACCGTCTGATGATGGCGATCAAAGACACCGAGAACATTCGCGAAGTGGTGGCGTTTCCGAAGACCCAGAGCCACCAGGACCTGATGCTCGGCGCGCCGAGTCCGGTCTCACCCGAACAACTCGAGGAACTGCACATACAGGTGGTCCCGCCCAGGAAAACCGGCTCGTAGTATTGGAGCCGCTCCCGATGGGCCGTGGGTGATGTGCGCGTTGCCCAACAGTTCATCATTCGGGACCCCGGAGTCCGCAAGGCCGACCAAACGCCCGGCAGAAGACCCCACGAAATCTTCGATTTCGTGGGGACCCCCAGGACGGGACTTGGAGAGCCGAGGCAGGGGACCCACCTGAGCAAGCTCAGGACAACCCACCCTCACCGCCCGGAGGGAGCACTGGGCGATAGTCCGGACTATCGGGCCGTTCCCACGATGAAAAGAGGGGTTAGTCCGGACTGTCGGGCGATGGGCGGCCGTTGAACCTCATCCCGCCCGGCCTCATCGTTGCGGTGCTCCTCGTCCTCATCGTCTCCCAGCTCTGCTTCGCCTTCCTGCCCTACCGCCGTCGGGCGTACGTGCCGATCCTGGTC
>VBJE01000056.1 GCA_005879675.1 Chloroflexota bacterium | reverse complement strand
CACACGGTCCGCGCCCGCCCCAGCAGCATGTGCGGCCAGAGCGTTGGAAAGAGGGGGACCGTGGCTCGATCGGCTTCCGTCTGTGCCAGACGTGCGCGGGGAGCAAGCCGGGCTTCCACCGTCATGCCAGCGCTTCTCGGTACAGCAGGTCCAGCGCCGCGGCGGCCCCGCTCAGGTTGAAACGGTCGTTGACTGTCTGCCGCGCCGCCCTACCCATGGCACGGCGCAGCTCGACGTTGCGAAGGAGGGGCTCGAGGGCATCGGCCAGGGCCTCAGGCTGGTGCGGCGCGACCAGGCGACCGGTCACGCCGTCCTCGACCATGCGGGCGATGTCGCCCACCGACGTCGCGACCACGGGAAGCCCGGCAGCCATCGCCTCGAGCACCGTCAAGGGCATCGCCTCCCACCACGAAGGAAGGCAGAAGAGATCGACCCTCCGATAGAGCGCGGGCATGTCCTGGTGCGGCTGCGGGCCGAGAAAACGAGCCGCCGGCGCGGTCGTGCTGGCTGCGCGTCGAACCTCGGCTTCGACCGGGGCACCCTCTTCCGGCGTCCCCCCGGCCAGCAGCAGTTCGTGCTCGACGCCCCGATCCCTGAGCAACCGCGACGCGCGGAGCAGATCGACCACGCCTTTGCGAGGGGTAAGCACGCCGGCGAAAAGAATCCGGGGCGGATCATGCGCGGGCCCGGTGTCGTAGGCCGCCGCGTCGACGCCGTTGTAGATGAGCCGAACGCGGCTCGCGCCGAGCGCGGCCGCGAGCGCGTCGTAGCTGCCGTTGGAGACCGTGACCACCTGATGGGCAGCGCCTAAAACCAGCCGGGCCAGCCATCGCCGCCTTTGCCCGGCAAGCCAGGGCTCGACCATGCCGCTGTGCACGTGGACCAGCACGCGGGCGCCGGCCAGCCGTCCGGCCAGGCTCAGCAAGCCGGCGCGGATCAGGGTCATCAGAGGAACGAGCGCGGTGTGAATGTGCACCAGCTCGGCGTCGCGCGCGGCCCGCCAGACCCGGCCGGCGTCGGCCAGCGTGCGGGTGACGTTGGCCCTGGACAGCTTCCCTCCGTTGCGATCGCCATCTCGGTAGAGGTTGAGCAGCCGCAGATGGTGCCGCGCACCCAGATCGCTCCTGAGCAGGTCGACGAGAAACGCCGAGATGCCGCCTCGGTCCGGTGGACCTTTTCCCACCAGGACGATCCGGGCGAGGCCGCCACTCGCACCCTGGGCGCGCGCGACTCGTGCGCTAGCCTGCATGCGGACGGTCCTTGCCCAGGACGATGAAGGCGCAGAGTGGCTTCTTCAGATCGCGCCAGCGCGGTGCCCTGACGTGAACCAGGCTGGAGAGCAGGGGCTCGAAAGGTCCAAAGAGCGGTGGCAGGTCGGAGAACTCGATCGCCGAACCCGTCAGGATGCGCTCCCCGATGAATTCGAGCCGGCGCATGGTCAGGCCCGAAGGATTGATCAGCCTTGTGTACAGGTCCTCCTCGCTGTAGTGCCGTTCGTAGAAGACGCGACCGTCCGCCGCCGAAACGGACGAGCCGGCCCAGTAAAAATCGGGTTTCCGGTATCGCTGTCTCGAGGTTCGCCAGAACGGCACGGTGATGAAGACCTCACCCCCGGGGGCGAGCACCCGGCCGATCTCCTTGAGGCATTCGCTGTCGCCGCCATCCGGAATATGCTCGACGACCGAGATCGAGTAGGCCTTCGTGAACGAATTGTCCGCATAGCTCAGCCGCCGTCCGTCCTGGACTTCGATGTGCAGTCGTTCGGTTGGGATCCTCCGGCTCCGGCGCAGGGAGTTGTACTCCTCGATGAAGTAATCCTCGATGTCCGTCGCGAAGACCTCGGCGCCAACCTGCTCGGCCAGGTAGAGGGACAGAAGCTTCGGGCTACCGACGTCGAGGACGCGATCGCTGGCTTGAAAGTGGGCCGCGTTGCACACGAGCCGATACTCGATGCTTCTCCAATAGGCCACGGGTTGGAACATGTAGCGCAACCCCCGGCGGAAGCGCCCTGCCCGGAGCAGGTTCATGCCGACCGCCTGGCCGTAGGAAACGACGCTGGTCATCCCGCCCTCAAGCCCGGCGATTCGATCAGGCCGTGGCTCGCTGATGTCGCCAGCGGTGTCCGCAGCAGGTCGTGACACAGGCTCATGAAACTCGCCTTGAAGACCTCGGATCCGTATTGGGTCGAGACCCAGGTGCGGGCACGGTCGACCAGGTCCTCGCTGAAGGCGGCATCCTCGATCAGTCGCTCGGCGTGCATGACGTACTCTTCGGGGCGCTCGGCGATCAGCAGATGCTCCGTCGGGGTGGCGTTCAGCCCGCCATTGGCAAACGCGCTGCAGATGACCGGAACGCCGGCGGCCATGGCTTCGAGCACCTTGGTCTGGACGCCAGTCCCCATGCGCATCGGCACCATCAACGCGGTCGCCTCCTCGAGCTCGTTGCGAACGTCATCGACATCCGCCGCCAGCTCGACCCCCTGCCGCGCCAGCAGCAAACGCAGGTTTTTTTCCGGTCGTGCCCCGACCACCCGCATCCGTGCGCCGGGCCACCTGGCGCGAATCGCCGGCCACACTCGCGTCACCAGCTGCCTCACGGCGTCCTGGTTGGGCAAATAGCCGAGCCGGCCGACGAAGACGAACAGCGGCGGATCCTTACGCGGCCGGCGGATCGTCCGCGAGAAATAGGCGAGGTCGACCGAGTAAGGGACGCGGATGATGGGGGCCGCCAGCGGGCTCAGCGATCTGAGGTGGCGCAGGTCTGGCTGGGCGAGCACCGCGACCCGACCAAACTGCTCGACGATGATTCGCTCGAGCGTTATCATCCTCCGTCGCTCCAAACGGAAGACGGGATCCATCCAGTAGGGAAGCCGCCCGGCATAGGTCGCGTAACCGAGCGCCGTCGCATCGTAGAGAAACGCGATCGAGCGGGAACGCAGCTCCCTGGGAACGTAGTGCGCCATGCGAGCGTGGACGGCGACGACCAGGTCGATGTCCATCGTGCGCAGGATCCGCTTGACCTCGTCGCGCAGGGCTCGAGAGCGGGTCACTCCGACCTGCAGCGGCTGCCTGGACACCATCGCCGAAACGACGTGCAGCGATTTGCGCACGGCGGAGACCGGCGAAGGAACCGCGAGCAGGACGGAGTGGCCGTCCGACACGAGCGTCTCACTCACGTGGCAGGCGATTTTCGCATCACCCTTGCCCCTCGGGTCCGGCGGGCGGTACGCGATCAGGAGAACGTTCACCGCAACATCAAATCCACCGCGCCCAGAACGGCCTCGACATTGGCGGCCGTCCAGCGCCGGTCATCGAGAAGGGTTGGATCGCGGCCGAGACTATGCGCGACCTGACCCGCCCACCAGGCGATACCGACCGCCTCCAGCATTTTGGTCTCCGGGTCGATGTCGAGGGCGCGCCAGTACGGTTCGCTCACACGTTCGAAGACCGGCGAATGCCATGGCCGCTGCAGCCACCGCTCGCCGACCTGGCGACGCGCGTTGAGCGCGTCCTCCATGCCAAGCAGGTTCAACAGGTCCGTTCCCGGCGCCGCCGCCGGGTGCCACCCGTCCCAATCGACAACGCCGGTCAGCGTGCTTCGCTCGACCAGCAGGTTGCCGGACCACAGGTCTCCGTGGCGCATCACGGCGGGAAGCCGGCTGAGCCGCCCATCGAGGCCCCGTGAGATCCGACGCAGCAAGGGCTCGTGTTGCGCAAAGGTGGCAGCGATCTGGCCGAGGTCCTCGTGGTGCGCCATCGGAGGCCCGGCCGGCCGTGGCAATGCGGCGCAGAATCGCGCGAGCGCCAGGGTGAGCGCGGGGGTGAGGTGATCGGGGCGATGGCCGCGCAGCCCGGACTCCAGGCTCCAGGAGGCGCCGGCGGTCACGCCACGAGCCAGCAAGCGGGGAACCAGCCCGGCCCCATCGGCAGCCAGTCGTTCGAGCGCGTCGGCGGCGTGCGCTGGATCGGCGGTGCCGCCGGCCCGGGCAACCCGGAGGATTCCCTGCGTGCCATCGGTCAACCGCAGTCGACTGAGGGCGGAGCCACCAGAGCCGGGCAGGAAGCCGTCGACGGTTTCGCTCCCGGCTGCCATCCGGGACGCGGCGTCGATCACACGAGTGGGCCGCTGTACCGAAGCGAGCTCGACCAGGGCGCCGCTCAGAAATGCGGCCCTGATCTTGT